>JBBSSC010000169.1:0-5521 GCA_038242465.1 Propionibacteriales bacterium
GATCAAGCCGCAGGTCCACCAGTGGATCGTCCCCGACGGCAAGAAGCTCATCGTGCTGTCCGAGGGGCGCCTGCTCAACCTGGGCAACGCGACGGGCCACCCCTCGTTCGTGATGTCGAACTCGTTCACCAACCAGGTGCTTGCGCAGATAGAGCTCTACAGCAAGGCCAGCCAGTACGAGCTGGGCGTCCACGTGCTGCCCAAGCACCTCGACGAAGAGGTCGCTCGTCTGCACCTCGACGCCCTGGGTGTCGAGCTGACCGAGCTCAGCAAGGAGCAGGCCGCGTACCTCGGCGTCGACGTCGCCGGCCCGTACAAGTCGGATCTCGACCGCTACTGATCTGCACAGGAGTAGTAGCAACGGGCGTCCGAGAAGCTATCGGACGCTCGTTGCTGCGCCCTGATCCGTATCATGGTGGGTCTTATGAGTTATCGACGGACGAAACGTGACCGTGTGCTCGTGGTTGATGATGACCAGTCCCTCGGGGAGATGCTCTCGATCGTCCTGGAGAGCGAGGGCCTCACGGTCGCGGTCTGCCGCACGGGCGACCGGGTTATGGCCGCGTTCACACAGTTCAAGCCCGATCTGGTGCTGCTCGACCTGATGCTTCCCGGTCTCGATGGGATGCGCGTGTGCAAGCTGATCCGCGACAAGTCGGCTGTCCCGATCATCATGCTGACGGCCCGGTCCGACACGTCCGATATCGTCGCCGGCCTCGAAGCAGGCGCCGACGACTACATCACCAAGCCGTTCCGCAACGTCGAGCTGGTGGCGCGTGTCCGTGCCCGCCTGCGCCGTACCGATCAGCTCGAGGAGCCGCTCGAGTTCGGCGATATCGTGCTCGATCCGACGGGGCACACGGTGACCCGCAAGGGCGAGCCGCTCGAGCTGACTCCGCTGGAGTTCGACCTGCTGGCCTGCCTGCTGAGCAAGCCGGGCCAGGTCTTCAGCCGTGAGTCGCTGCTGCAAAAGGTCTGGGGCTATCACCATCCTGGCGACACCAAGCTGGTCAACGTCCATATGACGCGCCTGCGCTCCAAGATCGAGGACGACGCCGAGAATCCCGAGGTCATCCGCACCGTGCGAGGTGTCGGGTACCAGGCCATCCAGCCACGTCCGTGACGGTGGGCTGATGCCGAGCATCTCGCGGCTGTGGCGTCGCTCCATCCAGGCTCGGGTCGTGACCAGCACGATCCTGCTGAGCACCCTCGTGATCATGTTGACGGGGTGGTGGCTGCTGCGTGACGTCGCCGATGGGCTGGTCGACAGCCGCCGGACCGCAGCGATCTCGGAGGCACGCTCAGGCTTCGACTACGCCAAGGCGCAGCTCGACGCTGCGGTCGAGTCCGAGACGACTACCCAGTCGCAGGCCTTGACCCAGATGGTCGACTCCCTGACTCGTTCGCGCGGGGCCAAGCGCACGTACGAGCTCGTGCTGCAGGGGCCGCTCGTGACGAACGACGGGGAGGTGCCGATCCGCTCATCGGCGGCGATCGATCCTGATTCCCTGCCGTCCGATCTTGCTTCAACAGTCCGCTCCGAGACCGGCGTCTACTGGCGCTACACGGATCTGGGGTTGACGGGCAAGACGACGAATGATCCCGCGGTCGTCGTCGGTAGCCAGCTCCGGGCGCCCGGCAGCGGCGACACCTATGCACTGTTCTATCTTTTCTCGCTGACCGATCAGCAGGACACGCTCGATCTGGTGCGCCGCGCGCTGCTGCTGGGTGGCCTGGCGATGGTCGTGATGGTCGGCGGCGTCGCCTGGCTCGTGTCGCGGCAGGTGCTCGATCCCGTGCGGCTCGCGCGCCGGATCGCCGAGCGATACGCCAGTGGCAATCTCGAACAGCGGATGCACGTCAGCGGCGAGGACGACATCGCGCGGCTGAGCACCTCCTTCAACCAGATGGCCGCGAGCCTGCAGAGCCAGATCCGGCGACTCGAAAATCTGTCCCGCCTTCAGCAGCGATTCGTGTCGGATGTGTCGCACGAGCTGCGCACGCCCCTGACAACGGTGCAGATGGCCAGCGCGGTCCTGTATGACGCGCGCGACCGACTCGACCCGCAAGCAGCACGCTCTGCCGAGCTGCTCAAGGTCGAACTCGACCGCTTCGAGTCGCTGCTGTCCGATCTGCTCGACCTGAGCCGTTTCGACGCCGGTGCCGCGCAACTCGAGCTCGACACGGTCGACCTGGCCCGGGTGGCCCGGATGGCAGCGGAGGATCCAGTCCTCACGCGCGCGGGCATCGAGGTGCGTCTCGTGGGCGTCGACAGGCCCGCGATGGTCGAGGCCGATATCCGCCGAATCGACCGAATAGTCCGCAATCTGCTCGCGAATGCGGTCAAGTACAGCGGCTCGAAGATCATCCAGATATCGGTAGCCGAGAACGACGAGTCGGCCTCGCTGTCGGTGATGGACTTCGGTGTCGGCCTGTCGGGCGACGAGAACCTGCGCGTCTTCGACCGGTTCTGGCGTGCCGATCCGGCGCGCACACAGGGCGGGACGGGCCTGGGCCTGGCAATCTCCCGCGAGGACGCAGCACTGCACGGCGGGACGCTTCAGGCGTGGGGACGCCCGGGGGAGGGCAGCGAGTTCATCCTGACGATCCCCAAAGCCGGAGGAGCTGCCAAGCATCCTGCTCTGGTCTCGGTGTACGCATGAAGCGCCGGCTGCAGCTCATCGCCGTCCTCGTGGTTGCCTCTGTCGTATCGGCATGTGCGGGCATCCCGACATCCGGGCCGGTCCGAAAGGTCGCCGACGACGGCGACCTCGGTCAGAGCGCGGTGCGGTACTCACCGGCCCGCCCGTTGCGGGGGGCCTCGCCCGAGCAGATCGTGCGAGGCTACCTCGACGCGATGCTGGCCTTCCCAGCGTCGTCGCGCACCGCATCGGCATTCCTGACTCCCTCCGCCGCGCAGAAGTGGACATCGTCCTCGCGCACCGTGGTCTACTCCGATCCCGATGTGGCGGGCTCCCAGGAGCCGGTCAACCGCGGCGACACGGGCGATCAGCTGCCGGGCTCGGTGACGGTTCGACTCGGATTCACGGTCGACGCCGAGCTTGACGGGCAGGGGCGGTACACGCGTCGCGCCGCGCCTACCGCGATGGCCTACACGTTGGAGCAGGTCCAGGGCCAGTGGCGCATCGCCAACCCGCAGCAGGGTCTCTTGGTCAACCGCAAATTCTTTACCGACTACTTCCGAACGTTCAATCTCTACTTCTTCGACCGCCCGGGGCGACGTCTCGTGCCTGATCCGGTACATCTCGTGGTCGGCGACCAGCTCGCGACGACGCTCGTCGCGAGCCTGGCGGGAGGAGCTCCCGACGAAGCCGCGGCGACTCGCACCTATGTGCCCGATAACGGAACCCTGCGACCTGCCGTACCGGTCTCGGGGGAGGGCGTCGCCGACGTTGAGTTCACGAAGGATTTCGGCGATCTCGACAACTCCGCGCGCGATCACTTGTCGGCCCAGATCGTATGGACATTGCGACAGGTTCCGGGCGTCGCGGGCGTCCAGATCGTCGGGCGGTCGACCGCATTGACAGCCGGTGGCGAGGAGGTGCAACCCATTCAGGCCTGGGGCGGTTACGGGCCGAGCACCGCGCGGGGCCGTGCCTACGCGATCATCGCCGGGTCAGTCGTCGAGATCGACCGCCTGCAGACCCGCCCCGTGGGTGGTGTGTGGGGCAAGAACGCACGCGGCGTCGAGTTCCTCGCGGTCTCGGAAGCGGGGGTCGCCGCCGTGCTGCCGGGACGCGATCGGGTGCGTCTGACCGATCGGGACGGCACGGACGCGCGCACCATCGGGGGCAGAGGCTTCATCCGGCCCGGCTGGGACTCTGACGGCGAACTGTGGCTCGTCGACCGCCCCTCCGCCGGAACCCGTGTGCGGGTCGTTGACGACGAGGGGCAACGGACCATCATCGGCGGTGGAATCAGCAACCTCCAAGTCGCCTCGTTCGAGATCTCGCCGGACGGCACGCGCTATGTCGTGACGGGTGCCGGAGCCGATGCTGGTGAGCTCTTCGTCGGCCGGGTCGTACGCGATGTCAGGGATCGGATCGTGGCTCTCGGCACGGCATCACGAGTGTTCACCTCGGCCCAGGCGCCGCGTTCGGCATCCTGGTCGTCGGCGACCGAGCTGATCTTCCTTGCCGACAGCCAGGCGGGAGTGCAGGTCTACCGGGCACGCATCGACGGTTCGGAGACCACGAGCGAGGTCCTGCGCAGCGGCTCCTTGCTGCCGGACGTCGGTGCCGAGACCCTAGTGTTCGGCGACGGTACGGCACCGGCGCTGTACGTGACCGATGAGCTCGACCGGCTGTGGGTCCTCGGGCCGCAGGACTCATGGCGCATGCTCAAGACGCCCCCGGTCACAGGGCTCAGCTACGGCCGCTGACATCCACAGCATCGCAGCTCGGCCTGCTGGCATCATCGGTGCCGCACCAGACTGGTCGTGTGCGCGAACTCTGGGTACCTGCCGCAGATCTGCTACTCGGCGCGCGATGCGCCGGCTGTGGAGGGCTGGCGCTGAGCCTGTGTCGTCGCTGCGGCTCGGCTATCCGACCCCGGCCGCTCGTCGTGGAGCCAGTGGCAGGGGCCGTCCCCACGGTCGCCGCAGGGATTAACGCGGGCATCCTGCAACGGGTGCTCGTGGCGTGGAAGGAGGAGGGTGTCACCCGGCTCACAAGGGTGCTCGACCACCATCTCGCTGCTGCTGTCGTCCCTCACCTTCGTCCGGGGCGCGCCGTCGTCCTCGTGCCGGTGCCGACGTCAGGGCGCAGCCGCAGGGCCCGCGGATGCGATCTGGTCGATGAGCTCGCGCGGGCCTCGGCGCGCCTCCTGCGCCGCACGGGCGTGGACGTCGTGGTGGAGCAGGCGCTGACATATGCGCGCACGACGCAGGACCAGGCCGGACTCAGCGCCCGCGCGCGCTTCAGCAATCTCGACGGGGCCTTGCGCGTGCGTCGTACGGATGCCCCAGACAGTCGCGATGTCGTGGTCGTCGACGATATTTTCACGACCGGCGCGACAGTTTCTGATGCGGTCCGAGCGCTCACGGAGAATTATCGCCGGCCTGTCGGCACCTCGGTCGTGGCGACTACTCCCCGTCATTCCTGAGTGGACTCGATGAACTTGGACGCACCACTGGCGGTTAACATCGGGGCGGTCTACCGTCACAGGTATGGCATGAGACGCGCTAGAAGCGTGACACCGACGCAAGGGAGTTCCCATGGAAATTGTGGTCAACGGTCGCAACAGCGAGATCTCCGAGAGCTTCAGGGAGCACGTAGCCGAAAAACTTCTCCGGCTCGAAAAGTACGACGCTCGGCAAAAAATCAATCGCGTCGAAGTTGAAATCACGCACGAGAAGAATCCCCGCCAGCACGACACCGCCGCCAAGGTCGAGATGACGTTGCGTTCGCGCGGACCGGCGGTTCGGGCAGAGGCCACCTCGACCGATCAGCATTCGGCGCTCGACGCCGCGATCGACAAGCTCGAGTCCCGGCTCCGGCGC
>JBBSSC010000170.1:0-5513 GCA_038242465.1 Propionibacteriales bacterium
ATGACGTCATCGCAGTGGCTAACCCCGAATTCCTTAAGCTTGCGGACCGGACCGTCGAGGACGTTGTCGATGTGCGCACTTTCCCCGAGCTACTGTCGGTCGGCGACCGGATCTTCTATGAGACGCATTACCGGCCGACGATCCAGCTGCACGGCGAGATCCGCGAGATCGCCTTCGAGCTGGTCCGCCCCGATGGCGAGCAGGTCCCGATCCTGGTCAGCGCGAATCTCGTCACGGGCCCCGGCGGCACGCCGGTTATGCGCACCGTCGTGTTCGAGGCGCGCGGTCGTCGCCGCTACGAGAAGGAGCTGTTGCGCGTCCGCCGCGCCGCCCAAGAGGCCGAGATGCGGGCACGCGGGTTGGCTCAGACGCTGCAGCAGACGTTTATCCCGCCATCCGCGCCCGGTGTCCCGGGGCTCGACATCGCTGGCGCGTACAGGCCTGCGGGCGACGGCAGTGAGGTCGGCGGCGACTTCTACGACGTCTTCCAGATCGGCACGGGCGAGTGGATCGTCGCGGTCGGCGATGTCTGCGGCAAGGGCGTCGAAGCCGCAGTGCTGACGGCCTTCGTGAGCCACACGTTGCGGGCGCTCGCGGTGCAGTGGGACGACCCCTCCGAGATTTTGCGGGCACTCAACTCGGCGCTGCTCGAGCACGGCAGCGACCGTTTCTGCACTGTCGTGGTCCTGCGCCTGTTGAAGGACGGTGACGACTGGCTGGTCAAGATCAGCTCGGGCGGTCATCCCCTCCCGCTGCTTGTTACGGCCCAGGGGGAGATTGCCGAGGTCGGCGCCCCCGGTTCCCTCATGGGAGTCCTGTCGCATCCGCAGCTCGACGATGAGCGCCACGTTGTGGGCATCGGCGACCGGCTGTTGGTCTTCACCGACGGCGTGACCGAGGCGCGCGGCTCGGTGGGACTGTTCGGGATCGAGGGCGTCGTCGGAGTGCTCGAACAGGCGGGCCCGACGGCCGCCGACGTTACCGACTCGCTACTCCAAGGGGTGCTCGAGTTCCAGGCCGGCACGGTTCGCGACGACATCGCGATCCTCACGATCGCGGTGCGCAAGGATGCCGAGCAGCCGCCCATTGACCCCGAACCCGGCTCCCGGCGCGCCATTGAGGACAAGGAGCGCGCATTGCGAGCGATCCCAGGGCTCGAAGCGATGCCCGACTGAGGTGGCTCAGCCCTCAGCCACCTCCGAGCCAACCTCGGTGGCCAGGAGCTCGGACCGTAGACGGACGAGCTCGCACGGAGCCTCCCACGGTCGGTTGTCCGTCGGCGCCTCGGCGACCTCGACGACCGTGAGTGGCGCGACCAGCGTCGCGACGCCGTTGGCCCCCTGCCATCCCGGAATGTCCTGCAGCGTCAGCGGGCTCGTCCACGGATGGCTGTCGTTAGCGCCGGCCAGCAGAGAGCCCACGCGCCGCCGCTGAGGCAACGTCATCTCACGTGTGCAGCCGAGCAGCTGCAGGACGCCGCTCGCATCGGGACGGCCGAGGATCAACTGATCGGGGGCGCGCAACGAACCCGTGACAGCACCCACGACACACTCCAGAGTGTCGCGGATGCGCTGGTTCTCCCAGCTCGGCTCGCCCGGGGAGTACGTCGTGCCCAATCCCTTGGCCACGACACCTATGACGCCTACTCGCGCCTGGGCGTAGTTCGCCATCCACGTGCGGGCCTCGTCCGGATCGCGCGTCTGCGGGACGACGTGAAGCGGTGCGGGCGCGTCGTCGAGCAGGATCGTCAGGGCCTGGCGGCGAACCCGCAGCGGACTGCGGCGCATGTCCATTCCCGCCCCCGCGAGCACGTCGAAGGCGATGAACGACGCCGGCCGGGCTGACGAGGCATGGTCGGCGCCGTCGCGCAGGCGTGACTGCAGCTCGCTTAAGTCGGCGGTGTCGTCGCCCCATACGACCAGATCGCCGTCGATGACGACGCCCGACGGCAGATTCTCGACCGCGGCCGCAGCGATGTCAGGAAATGAGTGCGTGATGTCGCGCCCGTGCCGTGACTGGATGCGGCACCAGCCGGATTGCACGAAGACGAGCGCGCGATAACCATCGAACTTGGGCTCGTACGCCACACCACCGGGCAGACCGGACGCATCAGGAAGCCTGCTCACGGGATGCGCGAGCATCGGTTGCTGCGGGAACGGCAACACGGCGGTCTTCACTTTCTGCGAGGCGTGGCCCTGTGGGTGGTCCCAATGTGGTTGCGGGTGAACGGCACTGAGATGGTGCGGTAGCCGGATCGTGCGTGGATGCATATCTGGTACCCCCTTGCAGCGTTCGGTACCCATTGGGCCGAGCGGTAAGCGCCCATCACGCTACTGCGTAGAAGCTCAGGCCGCGCAGCGGATGCACAATGTCGCACGAGGAAATGCCTGTAGGCGTGGCCGGGCGATCGATTTCGTGCACACCTCGCAGACGCCGTACTGGCCGGTCATCAGCCGGTCGAGCACATGCTGGGTCTGCTCCAAGATCGCGGCGGTGTTCTCGGCCTGCACGGCATCCTGCAGCAGCTCGGACCGTTGCGAGGCGACATCGAGATCGTCGGACAGCGTCTCGAGCGCCGAGGTCGATGCCATCGAAGCGAGATCGTGGTCGAGCAGGACGAGCTCGGCCTTGAGCCGCAGGACCGCTGCTTCGAGCCCCTCGCGGATCGAGGAAAGCTCTTCAGGTGTCCAAGCGGACTCGGGCGTGTGTTGCAGGTCTGCGGTCATGAGACACCTCGGGCTCGGGCGGTGGAAGGTCCTTTGCCTTTACCCCGCCCGAGCCCGTGCAATCAGTTCTCAGAGCTTGGGTGTCTCATCCGATCCGCCTGCACCCGAATCGTCAGCCAGATCGGCCGCCGTCACAGGGGCCGTGGCCGACGGCGACGGCGACGGGGGCACCGGCGGCACCGGCGGAGTCGATGCGGCCGATGTGGTCGGGCGCGCCGGCGACGGGGTGACGTACGGCTCGGGTGCTGAGCCCTTGCGCTTGATCGCGGCGAATGCCGCTGCCGCCGCGCCGGTCAGGAGTCCCAGGACTGCGACCTTGCGCAGACGGCTGCGCTTGGGCTTGACGTTCTCGGGCAGCTTGTCCTGCACGTTCTCGGGCAGCCGCTCGAAGAGATCGTCGCGCAGATCCAGCATCTGTCCCTTGTCGGGCAGTGCGGACACGATCTGGTCGCGTACGCCGGGAGCCCGCTCGACGACCTGCTTGCGGAGCTCGCCGGTCTGCTCAACGATCTGGTCGCGCACGCCGGGAGCCCGCTCAACGACCTGCTTGCGGAGGTCATCGGTCTGTGCGGCAAGCTCGCTGAGCTGGCCCTCGAGCTTGTCGCGGAAGGTCTTCTTCTTGAAAGGCCTGGACATGTGATTGCTCCTTCTGGTGTTTCGGTTGCAGGTCACGTGATCTTCATCCGGTGGATGAGCCACTTGTTCTTGTCGGTGTGGATCAATGCGTACTTGCGGCGGCCGCCGAGCCCGCCCTCCTTCGTACCAGTCAGGGTGGCGATAACCTCTCGAGCGTTCCACTTCTCGAGCTCATATGTGCCCTGGTCCCAGATAGTGACCTCACCTGCACCATATTCCCCCTTCGGGATCGTTCCCTCGAACGAGCCGTAGTCGATCGGATGATCCTCGGTCTGGACGGCCAGGTGGTTCTTCTGGGGTTCTGTGGGCACCCCCTTTGGCAGCGCCCACGACACCAGGACGCCATCGTGCTCGAGGCGAAAGTCCCAGTGAAGGCTGCTCGCGTGGTGCTCCTGGATGACGAACGAACGACCCTCGCCGTTGGTGCCCGCGCTGCCGTCAGGCTCCGGCGTCTTGGCGGGATCGCGCATCGAGCGGTACTTCGAGAGCCGGTCGGCGGAGGCGAGCGGACTACCGGCCAGGTCAGCCATGGGGTCCTTGCGGTGCTTCATCCGCGCGAGCACATCGGACATCGTGAGCTGCTTGAGGCTCGGGCCCAGCTCGCGCCACGTCCGGGGAGTGGCCACCCGCGGCTCGAACGTCCCACGCAGCGAATACGGTGCGATGGTTGTCTTGTTGCCGTTGTTCTGGCTCCAGTCGACCAGTACCTTGCCGTTGCGGTCCTTCTTGCGCATCGAGCTCACGACGAGTTCGGGCAGCTCCGATTCCAACGCCTTGGCAATCTCCTTGGCGAAGGCGTTGATGTAGTCGGAGTCGTGGGTGCCGTCCAAAGAGGCGTACAGGTGGATGCCCTTGCTGCCGCTCGTCACGGGGTAGGTGTTGAGCTCGAGCTCGCTCAGCATCGCCTTGGCCCGCCTGGCGACCTCGACACACTCGGGCAGTCCGGCGCCGGGCCCCGGATCGAGATCGAGGACGAGCCGGTCGGGGTTCTGGGGGACGTCGTTGCCGTCGACGCGCCACTGCGGCACGTGCAGCTCGAGCGCACCGACCTGGCCCGCCCACGCGAGAGCTGCGGCGTCCGAGAAGACGGGGTAGTCATTACTGTGATCGCTGTGAGCGATCGTTATTCGGCGGATCCATGGGGGAGCGGAGGAGGGCAGATTCTTCTCAAAGAAAACCTCGCCCGGCGCACCGGCGGTGCCGACGCCGTCAACCCAGCGTTTGCGGGTCACGATGCGATCAGCAAGGTGGGGCAGCAAGTACGGCGCGATCTCTTGGTAGTAGGTGATGACATCGGCCTTGGTGTCGCCCGTCGACGGATACAGCACCTTGTCCGGATGGGTAAGGCGCAGGCGTCGTCCCGCGACCGACACGGTGTCGGGGGCACGGCTGCGGGCCATCAATATCCTCTCGCCTCGGGACTCTCCCGGTCGCGTGGAAGAGGGGGTACCCGAAGCAGGCTCGGTGAAACGGAACAGCGGATAGAGACATCCAAACCTAAAATGGTCCTGAATAACTACGGGCCTAGTCACTTTTCACCGTTCGGGACTTGCTTTCGGCGAGCCGTACTGCCAATGTTGTGATCACGGTTGAGCAGAAGCCGCACACGGATCGACACCCTAGGGGTCATCGTGAACAACGCTCCAGCACCCGCAAGCACGCGCTTCGACAACGCGTCGGCCCTGCTCGAGGCAGCAGCGCACGCCGGTCCGGTCGAACGCGCAGCACTTGAAGAAGAAGTCGTCAAGCGTCACCTCGGTCTCGCCAAGCATCTTGCTGGCCGCTATGCCGGACGCGGCGTCGACCGGGAGGATCTCGTCCAGGTCGCCAACTTCGCCCTTGTCAAGGCCATTCGCGGCTTCCACCACGATCGCGGAGAATTTGTTCCCTTCGCGACCGTCACCATCCTCGGCGAGATCAAGAAGTACTTCCGCGATCACTGCTGGGGCGTTCGCCCGCCCCGCCGGATCCAGCAGCTCCAAGCCGATATCACTGCGGCCTCAGAACGTCTGCTCCACAACGATGGGCGCACGCCGACGGCCGAAGAAATTGCCGCCGAGCTCGGCGCTGAGCTGTCCGATGTCACCGAGGCGATGTCGGCCCGCGGCTGCTTCTCGCCGACGTCGCTCGACCAACCGGTGCGCGACGGCG
>JBBSSC010000171.1:0-5449 GCA_038242465.1 Propionibacteriales bacterium
AAGAGCTTGAGGCCCTTGAGACGCAGGTCGAGCATCCACTCGGGCTCGCTCTTGAGCGCCGAGATGTTGCGAACGACGGCTTCGCTCAGGCCACGCTGGACGTTCGCGCCGGCGTCATTGCTGTCGGACCAGCCGAACTCGTAACGGCCGACATCTTTGAGGCCTGGATTGGCCTCGATGATGGCATTGGGTGCATTGGTCTCTGACGTGGTCGTCATGAGCGCAGCCTCTCTGCTGGGGTGGGGGAACTGTTGGTCTGTGGGGCGTAGGGCAGGTGGGTCGTGCAGACACCGTCGCCGTGGGCGATCGTGGCGAGCCGCTGCACATGTGTGCCGAGGAGACGCGCGAACATCTCGGCTTCGGCCTCGCACATCTGGGGGAACTCCTCGGCCACGTGGGCGACCGGGCAGTGGTGCTGGCACATCTGCGCGCCGAGGGGCGTCGAGCCGATCGAGGCCACGAATCCGTCCTTGGTCAGCGAATCGGCCAGGATCTGGGGGCGATCGGCAGGAGCCGCCTCGGCCAGGATCGGGAGGTAACGGGCTTCGAGACCCGACAGACGGTGGCGCGCGAACGCCATCACCGCATCGTCGCCGCCGGTCTCGTCGAGGAACCGCAGCGCCTCGACCGCCAGATCGTCGTAGGTGTGCTCGAACATCGATCGGCCGGCATTCGTCAGGGCGAAAACCTTGGCGGGACGGCCGCGTCCGCGCTGACCGATGATCCGCTGGTCACGCGGCTCGAGCATGCCATCGGCCATCAGCTGGTCGAGGTGGCGACGCACCGCAGCCGCCGTGAGCTGGAGCCGGGCAGCAAGATCTGCGGCCGTGGACGGACCGTTCTCCAGGATGGACTGCGTGACGCGCGTGCGCGTGGGGGCGTCGTCAACCGTCGCCTTCTCCATCGCGTCCACGTATTTCACAACACCAGTGTGCCGTTAATGATTCCGCCAATTCAACAAAGGACAACCTAACTGAGGGGTGCCTCTTTCGCGTCCCGTCCGCACTTCGTCGGCCGGCCAGGCGTCGGTTTCCCATGAGGCCTCGCGTCCTTGGCACTGGCCGAGCGTTCTGGGCGCTCTCCAAGCGTCCTGCACACCCACCTCGCATCTTTGCCACATACCCCGTGTTACAACACTTGGTGCGCGACAAAGACGCTGGGCCTCATGGGAAACCGACACTTGGCGGGGTGGGCGGGACGCGCGGGGCTGGGCCCGTCTAGGACTCGACGATGCCAATGGGGATGACGGCTGCATCGGCGGCTCGGGTGCCGGCGTCCCATCCGCGGGCATCGAAGCGGGCTCGGGACGTGCGCTGCGTGACGTGCGGAAAGAGCCGCACGAACTCCTGCTCGATCGCCTCCGCCTGGCGCTCGAAGACTGGCACAAGATCGGTGCCATAGCTCGCGGCGGCGTCGGCGTTGGACGCCTGCAGACGCTCGCCGATGCGCAGCGCATAGGCGCTGAGGAATGCCTTGCGGAACCCGGTCGAGCGGTCGGACCCGTTCGCGCCCTGGCCCTCATGCGTCATAGCTCGGGTGGCCTGCACCAGGACCGAAGTGAACAGCATCTCGACCTGAATCAGATCGGTCGGCACGCCCACGATGGTCATGCAGGACGAGAAGTCGTGCCATATCGCCTGCGTGCGGTTGGCCTTGGCCACGACGTCGAGGAGGCGCGCCTTCTCGAGGGCATAGGGATGGTCGACCAGGACGCGGATGCCGCGGACGTCGACGGACTGGCCCGCACCGTCGGCCAACAAGGCCTCGTCGATCGAGTGCCGGGTCATGAGATCTTGCGCCTTGGCCGTGAACGCATCGGCTTCGGCAGGAAATTCGGTTGATTCGGCTTTCGCCAGTAGCGCACGCACCTTGCGGAGCGTCCGGCCTTGTGACTCGCTGCCCACGAACGACGGACGGGTAGCGCGCTGCGTCTGGCCCCACTGCGATGGCGGCGGCAACAGGTTCTCGCAGCGCGGCAGCTTGTGCAGCAGATCGAGCACGTGCAGCGCGCCGACCCACGCAGGCACCGAAGCACGCCCGCCCGAAGCCAGCAACGCGTCGGCCCCGCCTGCGCTCTCATGACGCGAGGCCAACGACCGCAGCTGATCAGCCCACTCATGGGGTGCGCGCTCGTGCGCGTCGGAACGATCGGCCTCGATCAGGACGGCCCGCGCTGTCCACGCCGCCGCTTGCGACGAGGCACGACGTCGGGCGGTATGCACGAGGTCAAGGGGTTGCCAACCGAGCTCCCACGCCTTGCGAAGCATCGACAACACCTGATCGACCACCAGCGCGGCCGGGTCGTAGTGCGGGCTCGCCGCGACAGCCCCCAGCTCGTTGAGCTGCTCGATGCGCGGAGTGGCCGCCTGCGCCGACACCAGCGCATAGCGGGTGGCCTGCTCGATCAGCCCGATGATCTCGGGCTGCGTCGGCGCGGAGCCCACGGGCTTGGCCCGGTACGGCGCTTGCTTGGCATCGCGGCGCTGACGACGATTCTGTCCCATGTGCCCATCCTTGCAACGACCGCCGACATCGATCCACCGCCCGTCCACAAGTGCGCCCTAGACTGCCGAGCATGGCAAGCGACGCAGTCGAGATCGAGGCCGGCGGCCGGTCCGTGCGAGTCTCCAGTCCCACCCGCGTGATTTACGAGGCCACCGACTTTTCGACCGAAGTCACGAAGGTCATGGTCGCCGAGTACTACGTCGCGGTCGCCGACGGACTCATGCGCGCGCTGCGCGATCGTCCTGTGACCCTCGAACGCTGGCCCAAGGGTGTCCGCGAAGGCATGGTGATGTCGACCCGCGCCGACAGCCATGGCGATGCGTTCTACCAAAAGCGAATGATGCGCGGCGCTCCCCCATACGTCGAGAGCGCCCGCGTGCTGTTCCCGTCCGGACGTATCGCCGACGAGATGTGCGTGACCGAGATTGCCGTCGTGGCCTGGGCTGCGCATATGGGTGCCATCACCTTCCATCCGTGGCCGACCCGCCGCACCGACAACGACCGTCCCGATGAGCTGCGTATCGATCTCGACCCGTTCGGCGCCGCGACGTTCGCCGACGCCGTACGCATCGCTGCCGTCGCCCGCGACCTGTTCGCCGAGCTCGGCATCCGCGCCTTCGCCAAGACCAGCGGCAAGCGCGGCATCCACGTGTACGCCCGCATCGAGCCGCGTTGGACCTTCACAGCTGTCCGGCACGCCGCTATCGCCTTCGCCCGCGAGCTGGGTCGCCGCACCGATGGCGTGACGACGGCATGGTGGAAGGAGGAGCGAGGCGACAACATCTTCGTCGACTTCAATCAAAACTGCCGCGACCGCACCATCGCATCGGCCTACAGCCTGCGACCCGCCCCTGGCGCAACCGTCTCGATGCCCGTGACGTGGGACGAGCTGGCCACGCTCGACGGCCCGCGCTCCTTCACACTGCACACCGTGCCCGCGAAGCTCGCCGCCGACGGCGATGCGTGGGCCGAGATCGACGACGTCCAGCACTCGTTGGAGCCGCTGCTCGCCCTGTGGGCGGCCGATCCCACCGAGCTGCCGTATCCGCCGGAGTATCCAAAGATGCCCGGCGAGCCGAAGCGAGTTCAGCCGAGCAAGGCAAAGAAGGCCTGATCCCGCCTAGCCGGTGCGTCAATCACGTATCCGAGCGCGGACAGGTGGCTCAGCCACCGCTTCTTGCGAGAGCCTCTATGCCGCCCGGCCCGAGCCGGATGCGGGAGGGATCACGCCAACCACCTGATGCGAGCTGCAAGCCATCACCAGCGCGATGATCCACCCAACGGCCGTCCAGCCGATCAATAGGTTGATCCAGCCGATCGCTCCGGCGTTGCTCTTGCCGCGGGTTGCGGCGATCGCCCAGGGCAGCATGTAGCCCGCTGTGAGAACTGTCAGGATCCAGGCGATGACCGCCTGGCCTCCTTTGTGGCTCTTGTCCGTGATGATCGGCATCCCATCAGGCTAGAGCGCTCCCAGCTTGCTGGGAACCGCTACCCGAGCGGCACCATCACCGCATCGACGCGTCGGGCCGTCGTCGGCGGGGTCTTCGCCTGAGCCAGCTCCATGAAGTCACGCTTGCGTTGCGCAGGCGTGAGCGCATCCCACACCGCGGAAGCCCGCGAATCAAGTGCCAGCCGCGCGGCCAGCTCGGGAGGCACGAGCCTCACGCCATTGCCTCGACCATGGTGTGAGGCGAGCAACTGACGCCATTCGTGCTGTGACGTCCGGTCAAATCGCTCATCCTGGTCGAATGTCGTCATCCTCCGACGATAGAGGTGTTTGCCGACAGTTCAGCGGGTCCACAGGCCGATCATGGACTGTCTGTCTACAGTGGCTCACGTGGACTCCGCGCCTGCCCGGATAGATCTCGGGCGACTGATCGACCGGCCGACCGGCGACTTCTCGTTCATCGACACCGAGCAGCTTCGCCAAGAATTCACGCGTTTCATGATGCGCTACAAGTTCGGGATCGAAGCCATCGTCACCAAGCTGACGATCCTGCGCGAGGAGTTCGCCCACCTGCACGAATACAACCCCATCGAGAATGTCTCGTCGCGGCTCAAGAACCCCGACAGCATCCTCGAGAAGATGTCACGCAAGGGATGCGATCCGACGTTCGACTCGATCGCCGACAAGATCACCGACATCGCCGGGGTCCGGGTCACGTGCAGCTTCGTCTCCGACGTCTACCAGGTCTTCGATCTGCTCACCGGACAGTCGGACGTCCACGTGCGCGAGGTGCGCGACTACATCCTGGCGCCCAAGGAGAATGGCTACCGCAGCCTGCATGCCTTGGTGGAGGTGCCGGTCTTCCTGAGCAATGGCGAGGTGCCGGTGCTGGTCGAGGTGCAGGTGCGCACGATCGCTATGGATTTCTGGGCCAGCCTGGAACACAAGATTTATTACAAGTACCACCAGGATGTTCCGCAGGCGCTGCTCGAAGGGCTCAAGGAAGCCGCTGACACCGCCGGCGAGCTCGACACGACGATGGAAAGGCTGCACACCGAGGTCAAGACCTCCGGCGAGCTGCCACCCGATCTGCGCAAGGATCTGCTCACCAAGACATCCGCGCTTCCCGACGAGCAATTCATCGAGCGACTGCGCACCCTCTCCCCCTGAGCCGCCCCGCGGGATGAATCAGCTCAAGACGTCGTTCAGGTCGTACTTGGCGACCTCTTCCAGCTGCGCGTAGGTGCACGACTCGGCTTCGCGGTCCGGCCTCCAGCGCTTGAACTGCGCCGAATGGCGAAAGCGCGTGCCTTCCATGTGCTCGTAGCCCACCTCCGCGACGAGCGACGGGAAGAGCGTGACGAACGACAGATCCTTGGTTCCGCTCCAGCGGCTCTGCCCGCCGGGCAGGCGTGAGGATGCCTGCGCATCGGCGTCCTGCCACTTGCCCCACGGATGCTCGGACGTCTCGATCACGAGCGGCTGCAGCAGGTCGAC
>JBBSSC010000172.1:0-5390 GCA_038242465.1 Propionibacteriales bacterium
CCTGCTGGAGTATCCCGTCTACACCAAGCCCGCGACGTGGCGTGGCCGCGAGGTCCCCGACATTCTGCGATCGGGCAATCACGCGGCGATCGCCGCGTGGCGACGCGAGCAGGCGCTCGAGCGCACTCGTGAGCGCCGCCCCGACCTCCTCAACTGAGGATCTCGAAGCCTTGGCGTTCCAGGCGTTCTCGTCATTCCAGGAGCGATGGGAGAGAGTGTCGTCTCGATGATGATGCTGAGCCTCGGTGCGATCGCCCTTGTCGGCGTCCTGTGCGTGCTCTACGGCGCCAGCATGCCCACGCTGACCGACGCATGGCCACGCTGACCGACGGTGGAGCCGACTGGATCCCCGGGCATCATAGGCAACGGCTTCTCCGACTTCGGCATGCAGGATGCCGCGACCGTGGCGTTCGCCACGGGTGAAGGTGCGGTCGATTCGGCCGTCGTGCTCGGGCTGCTCGCTGGCGGCGTCTGCGCGCTGGCGGTCGACCTGAAGTTCAAGCTCGGCTACGACGACTCGCTCGACATCGTTGGCATCCACCTGGTGGCCGGCGTCGTCGGAACGCTCTATCTGGGCTTCTTCGCGATCGACACGGCCTGTTCACGGGTGGTGGCAACTTGGACCAGCTCATAGTCCAGCTCATCCCCGTTGTCGCAGTTGCCATGTACTCGTTCGTCATGGCTTACGTCCTGGGCACGGTCATCAACAAGACGATCGGGTTGCGCATCCAGGAGGACGAAGGGGCCGCTGGCATCGACTCGGTGCTCCATGGCGAGGATGGCTACGCGCTGGCCTGAGCACCGAGCACCAGGACCTCGAGGCGCCCGCCGGTACGCCCGGCGGGCGCGTCGCGCAGCCCGATGAGTGGCGGTGGAGGGCGATAGGCGATTTCAGGGGTGACCTAAGCGTGTGGCAATATTGTCCCTTGGCGCCAGACGGATCTGCCACAGGGGAACCGTCGAACAGCGCAGAAGTACCCCCCACATTCATACTTATCCGTGGGTGACCTGTGGCACCAGCGAGGAGCAGAACATGACCAACATCATCGACCAGGTTGCCAGCGCATCGCTGCGCACCGATCTGCCGGCATTCCGCGCGGGCGACACGCTTGACGTGCACGTCAAGGTCATCGAGGGTAGCCGCTCGCGTATCCAGGTCTTCAAGGGTGTCTGCATCAAGGTGCAGGGCTCGGGCGTCGGCCGTACGTTCACGGTCCGCAAGGTCAGCTTCGGCGTCGGCGTCGAGCGCACCTTCCCGCTGCATACTCCCGTGATCGACCACATCGATGTCGCGATCCGCGGCGATGTGCGTCGCGCCAAGCTCTATTACCTGCGCAACCTGCGCGGCAAGGCCGCCAAGATCAAGGAAAAGCGCGACATCTGAGTCGTGTACTGAATCCATGAGCCGATCACCAGCGCGAGCCAAGCGCACGGGGAAACGCCCCCTGTGGCAGGAGTCGATACTCCTGGTCGTCGCCGCGCTGGTGATCGCGGTCGTGGTCAAGTCTTTCTTCGTGCAGGCGTTCTACATTCCATCGAGCTCGATGGAGCCCACAATGCTCGTGGACGACAAGATCCTGGTTCAGAAGGTTTCGCTCTGGTTCGGTGATGTCGATCGCGGTGACATCGTCGTCTTCGACGACTCAGGCAAGTGGCTCGGCGAAGGTGACCCGAACCTAGATCACAACATCGTGCAGAAGTCGCTGGAGAAGGTCGGCCTATACCCGACCAGCGGGCACCTGATCAAGCGCGTCATCGGTGTGGGCGGCGACAAGGTCGTCTGCTGCACGGATGGCAAGCTCACGGTCAACGGCGTGACGATCGACGAGCCGTATGTGCTCGACGAGAAGGTCACGGCCGATAGTCCGTTCGAGGTCACGGTCAAGAAGGACCACCTGTGGGTCATGGGTGACAACCGTGGCAACTCCGGAGATTCGCGCCTGCACATGGACGACAAGACCGGCGGGCAGGTGCCAGTCGACGATGTCGTCGGCAAGGCTTGGTTGCGGGTCTGGCCGCTCGAACGGGCCGGATTCGTCAGCGGCACGTCGGCTTTCGACGGCGTCAAAGCCCCCTGACCGCGAACCCGCGAGGACACGCTCACTCTGCGCGTCGTTGCGTTGCACCGTCCCGCTAGGCTCTCCGGGTGACTGACAAGAAGAGACAGCTCCCCGTCTGGCAGGAGTCGATCCTTCTGGTACTCACTGCGATGGTCATGGCCGTCATCGTTAAGACCTTTTTCTTGCAGGCGTTCTACATTCCGTCCGAATCGATGGAACCGACGATGCTCGTCGACGACAAGATCCTGGTGCAGAAAGTCTCGTACTGGGGCGGCGACGTCAAGCGCGGCGACATCGTCGTTTTCGACGATCCGGGAGGCTGGCTTCCAGAGGCCGACTCTCGTCATGCCAGCAACGTCCTGCAGCGAGGCCTTGAGAAAGTCGGCCTGTTTCCGACCGGCGGTCACCTCATCAAGCGTGTGGTCGGGGTCGGAGGCGACACGATCCAGTGTTGCAAGGACGGCAAGCTGACGATCAACGGTAAGCCGATCGACGAGCCGTATGTCATGGACGAGGCGGTCACGGCGGACATGAAGTTCGAGGTCAAGGTTCGCGAGGGCTACCTGTGGGTCATGGGAGACAACCGCGGCAACTCGTCCGACTCGCGAGCGCACATGGGCGATCCCGGTGGCGGTCAGGTCTCAGAGAAGTCCGTCGTCGGCAAGGCCTGGTTTCGCGTGTGGCCGCTGGGACGCGCCGGATTCATTCACAAGCCAGCTGAATTCGAAGCTGTCAACAGCAAATAGCTCGCACGCACTGAATATCTATCGGGGCCGCTGACATGAGTCGAACTCCCGCACCGAGCTTGCGCATCGAGAGGCAGATGCTGCGCTCGGGCCTGTCCGCACTGGCAGGCTGCGACGAGGTCGGTAGGGGAGCGCTCAGCGGGCCCGCAACAGCCGCCATGGTTGTCGTGACCGCAGACAGCAAGCCCGCACCAGTCGGAGTGCGCGACAGCAAGCTGCTGACCGCTCCGGCCAGGCACGACCTCGTCCCCCGCATCCAGCGATGGGCGGCGGCGTGGGGCGTCGGGCATGCGAGCCCGGCCGAGATCGACGAGTTCGGCATCATCGCGGCCTTGCGACTGGCTGGTCATCGCGCGCTCGCGGCCCTCGAGATCGTGCCCGACACCGTCCTGCTCGACGGCAATCACGACTATCTCAGTCTTCCGGCCCAGTCCGAGCTTTTCAAGGAGCCGCGGGTCATCGCGACGGTGCCGCCTGTGGTGACGATGGTCAAAGCCGATCTTCGCTGTGCGGCAGTGGCAGCAGCGAGCATCCTGGCCAAGACAGCGCGCGACGCCCTCATGATTGAGCTCGCCGTCGAGTACCCCCAGTACGGCTGGGACGAGAACAAGGGCTACGCCAGCGCTCACCACATGGACGCGCTCCGCACGCACGGTCCCTGTGACCATCACCGCCGCAGCTGGCGGCTGCCTGAATGGACCGCAGTCCCCGTCGACGAAGACGGCTTGTCCCTCGACCGGGCGCGGCGGCCCGCTGGTCTGTAGCCTTGCGCCATGAGTTCTGAGGATCTGGAGCGGTACGAGTCCGAGATGGAGCTCGCGCTCTATCGCGAGTACCGAGACGTCGTGACGATCTTCAAGTACGTCGTCGAGACCGACCGGCGCTTCTACTTGTGCAATGCGGTCGATGTCAAGGTCCGTTCAGAGACGGGCGATGCTTACTTCGAGGTGTCGATGAGCGATGCCTGGGTGTGGGACATCTACCGTCCCGCGCGCTTCGCCAAGAACGTCAAGGTGCTGACGTTCAAGGACGTCAACGTCGAGGAGCTGCAGGGCTCCGACTTCAAGCTCCCCGGCACCGACTGACGACTGTCAGAGCGTCTGGGCGATCAGCGCTACGAGCAGCAGTGTCTCGGTGATCTCAGTGCTGGCTCCGAGGCCATCGCCCGAGACGCCGCCGAGGCGTTTGTGCCAGTAGTAGGCGGCCACGCCGGCCACCGGTAGCGCTACCAGCAGCACAGGCTCGGTCAGAACGCTCGCGGCGGACAGAGCGACGGCCCACAGGGCGATGGTCGGCCACGTGATGTGTCCTGCGAACCGCTCGCCGAGGCCGGCCTGCAGGGATGTCGTGAGGCGTGGCAGAGCCAGGCTGCCCCAGCGGGCCCAGGCCGGGACGAGCACCAGGACCCAGGTCAGATCCTGGGCGGCGGCCTCTGACAGCAGGACAAACTTGGCGATCAGCTGAAGTACGACGGTAACGACTCCGAAGGCGCCCATGTGAGGGTCCTTCAGGGCTATCTCGTAGCGGGCCGGATCGCGATGCGAGGCTCCGAGCGCGTCGGCGACATCGCCAAGTCCGTCGATGTGCAGCGCGCCGGTGATCCACACCCACACGACGAGCCCGACCAGCGCGGCCAGCTGCGGGCGGTCCGATAGCAGCTCGACCGGCACTGCCACGGCGGCGCCGACGATGAGTCCGACGACAGGGAACCATGGGGCCGAGCGGCCGATGTCATCATCGTGGAAGTCACGAATCTGCGGCGTGGGGATGCGGGTCAGGAACTGCACCGCCAGGATCAGTCCGCGGAAGGGCGTGGTCAGTGCGTTCACCGGGCGAGTCTAGGTGTATCGGCCGGGATGGACTTGTCCACAACCCCGGACAGGGCTCGAGCCGGTCCACAGTCAGGGCAGAGCCTCTGGTCCGACGCGGGCAGCCAGGCAAGGCTCGAAGGTATGACAACTCATCCCCGCAACAAGTCTGTCGGCGACTATGGCGAACGTGTGGCCGCCGACCATTTGAGATCTATCGGCATGGTCGTGCTCGCCACACAATGGACCTGCAAGTTCGGCGAGATCGACATCGTTGCCCGCGATGGCTCGACCCTGGTGATCTGCGAGGTCAAGACGCGAACATCTCATACGTACGGCGGCCCGTTCGAGGCCATTACGGGGCAGAAAGCCGCACGGTTGCGACGGCTCGCGAGCCACTGGCTCGAGGTGCACGACATCTCGCCGCCGAGCGTTCGGATCGACGTCGTGTCGGTGGTCGTTCCGCCCAAGGGCGGGCCCATCGTCGAGCGTATCGCGGGGGTGGCCTGATGGCCGCCGCGACGCACTCGGTGACGCTCGACGGGCTGTCGGGTCGCGCGATCGAGGTCGAGGTCGACATCTCCGGAGGGTTGCCCGCGACGGTCCTCGTGGGTCTCGTCGACACCATGGTCAACGAGGCGCGCGACCGTTGCCGGTCTGCAGTGTCGAACTCCGGCACGACGTGGCCCGATCAGCGGGTGACCATTAACCTCGCACCGTCGACCTTGCCCAAGAGCGGATCTCACTACGATCTCGCAATAGCGCTCGGGGTGTTC
>JBBSSC010000173.1:0-5389 GCA_038242465.1 Propionibacteriales bacterium
CAAACTTCGGCTCCCGCGATCGCGCGCTCCTGCAGGCCCGGCCGAGCCTTCTTGTCGGCGTAGGCAATGCGATATGACGTGATGCCGGCGAAAGCCACGACTCGTGGCCGGTGCTCGGCTACGAAGGCTTCGAGGATCGCTCGACCCTCGACGATCTCGGCATCGTCCAGCTCGTCTGCCCGAGCCGACGAGCGGGCCACCAGATTCGTGATGCCGATGCCGCGTGCGAGCAGGGCGGGTGCCGCCAGCTCGGGTGTCAGTGCATCGTCGGGGATGATCCCGGCCATCCGCAGCGCAGGATAGAAACGGTTGCCGGGCCGGGCGAAATGGAGACCCGTCGCGGCGCTGACAAGTCCCGGATTGATGCCCACGAACAGCAGGCGCAGCTCATTGGGCACCAGATCCGGGATCGTCCGGCCCGCGAAGGCCTCGAGCTCGGCCCGCGTCAGTCCCATGATCGGACCTTAGCCGAGGAGGCTTGATCGACGCCGATATCACCCTCAGGCGTAGGCCACCCCAGTAGCGTGCAGCGGGCAGTAACCGAAGGGATTCTTCGAGAGGTACTGCTGGTGCATCTCTTCGGCGTAGTAGTAGCGCTCGAGGGGCAGGATCGACGTCGTGATTTCGCCGTAGCCGGCTGCGGCCATGCGCTGCTGGTACGCCTCGCGGGAGGCCTCGGCCTGCTCCTGCTGCTCGGGCGTCGTGGTGAGGATGATCGAGCGATACTGCGTGCCGCGGTCATTGCCCTGGCGCATGCCCTGGGTGGGGTCATGATTCTCCCAGAACGTCTTCAGCAGCTCGGCGAACGTCAGCTTGGCCGGATCCCAGATGACGCGGACGACCTCGGCATGGCCTGTGTGGCCCGAGCAGACCTCTTCGTACGTAGGGTTGGGGGTGGCGCCGCCGGCATATCCCACGGATGTCGACCAGACGCCGGGAACCTCCCAGAACGTCTTCTCCTCGCCCCAGAAGCAGCCGAGCCCGAAGACCGCGACCTCGAAGCCCTCGGGTGCCTGCGTCTCGACGGGGGTGCCGAGCACCGAGTGGTTGCCGCCGACCTGGAAGGGGCGGCCCTCGCGGCCCGGCAGCGCGCTCTCGGGAGTAGGAAGTTCTGACTTGTTGCGACCAAAGATCATGAATCCACCTTTCAGGTGAAGTCTACGGACGTGCGCACGTCTCAGCGCGATGTGCGTTCGAGGATGCCGACGAGCTCGGAGAACCCACGGGAGCGAGCGTGCTGCAGAGGAGTCACACCGTCGCGGTCCGCGACCGAGACATCGGCGCCGTGGTCGACGAGCGACTGGACGATGTGCTGCCAGGGCTTGCTGCCCTTGCCGAGGATGACTGCCTCGAGAAGCGCCGTCCAGCCCAGGTCGTTGACGTGATCGACCGCGATGTCGGTGTTGTCGAGGACGTATTCGACATAGTCGGCGTGGCCTCGTTCGCTCGCCGGGATGTGCGAAATACCGCCGAATCGGTTGCGGATCGTGAGATCGGGACCGGCGGTGAGCAGGACCTCGGCCATCTCGATGCTGCCGGTCACGCCGGTCACGAGCCTTGGGGTGTCGTGCCGGTCGTCGAGGGCGTCGGGGTCGGCGCCGGCCGCGACGAGCGCCCGTGCGGCGTCGCCCCGGTCGTACGTCGACGCGATCAGCAGCGGCGTGCGCTCGCGGTCGTCTCGCGCCTCGAGTGAGGCGCCGGCCGCGAGCAGAAGTGAGACCTTGGTGGCGTTGCCGCTGCGTGCCGCCGAGAGCAGCTGCCGATCCCGAGCCGCAGGCGACAGGCTCACGTAGGGACTCGTTTCGGTCTCGGTTGCGCTCGGGGAGGTGGGTGTGGGCGTCGGACGTGACGTAGCGCTCTTCTCCGCAGCGGGTTCGCCGCCGGACGAGCAGGACACCGTCAGGGCGGCCGCGACGAGGGGCACGAAAACGTGGGACAACTTCATGAACAGTCCAACTCTCCGGCGGTGGATCGTGTTCCGGCCGGATAGTGTGACGCGCGAGGAGCGTGAGCGAGTGAGCGAGAGAATTCGGGTCCCCGAGGGCGTGGAGATCGCGACGCAATGGGCGTGGCGTCTGCTTGTGATAGCTGCTGCCGGAGCGCTGGCGATCTGGCTGCTGCGCTACTTCTCCGAGATCACCGTTCCAGTAGCGGTCGCGCTGCTGGGCACCGCCCTGACCGTCAATGTCGTCAACTGGCTCCAGTCCAAGGGTCTCCCGCGCATCGTTGCGACGTTCGCGGTCGTGATCTTCATGCTCGTGGCGTTCTTCGGCATGCTGGCGCTCGTAGGTCAGCAGCTCTCGACCCAGGTCACCGAGCTGCGCGCGAATGTCGTCGAGGGCCTCTCGCAGATCCAGGACTGGGCCGAGACCGGCCCGCTCAACCTGACGGATGCCCAGGTCCAGGGCTGGGTCGACAGTGCGAAGACCTCGATCCAGTCGAGCGATACCTCCGTCGTGACCCGCGTCAGCGAGCTCGGCACGACGGTGACCCACGTCCTAGCCGGCTTCTTCATCGCACTGTTCTCCTCGTTTTTCTTCCTTTACGAGGGCGAGCGGATCTGGGGCTGGTTCGTTGCGCTGTTCCCGCGGGCTGCCCGCGAACGGGTCGACTCATCGGGTCACACCGCGTGGGCATCGCTGACTGCCTTCGTGCGGGCCACGGTGATCGTCGCCATGACCGATGCGATGGGCATTGCGGTCGGTGCCTGGATCCTGGGCGTGCCGCTGAGCTTCGCGATCGGTGTGCTGGTGTTCCTGGGTGCATTCATCCCCATCATCGGTGCGCTGCTGTCTGGGATGGTGGCGGTGCTGGTGGCGCTCGTGGCCCAGGGCCCGTGGACGGCGCTCGCGATGCTGATCGTCGTCGTGGTGGTTCAGCAGATCGAGGCGCATGTTCTGCAGCCCTTCTTGATGGGCCGCCTCGTCGCGGTCCACCCGCTCGCGATTATCATCGCGATTGCGGCGGGCGTCACGGTCGCGGGCATCGTCGGCGCATTGATCGCGGTGCCACTAGCGGCCTGCCTCAACGGTGTCGTGAGACATCTGGTGCTGGTCGCGCAGGACTACCAGGACCACACTGAGAACGATGTCGGCTTGAAGCCGGAGCCGACATGACCGACGTCCACGCCATCTGCGCGGCGTTCCCCGGCGCGGTGCTGACGTTTCCGTTCGGCGAGGAGACCGCGGTCTACAAGGTCGGCGGCAAGATCTTCGCGCTGACTAGCGTCGACCGGTCCACCAGCGTCAACCTCAAGGCCGAGCCGCAGGACGTCACGGGGCTCGTCGAGACCTACGACGCGATCGAGCGCGGCTATCACATGAGCAAGAAGCACTGGATCACGGTGCAGCTCGACGGCACACTGCCGGCAGGCTTGCTGGAAGAGCTGATCGAGGACTCGTATGACCTCATCGTCGACAAGCTCCCCGCCCGCCACAGGCCGTAGCCCAGAGGGCGACCGTCAGAGCTCGCCGAGGTCGATCGTGAGCCGGACGAGGTCATCGCGGAGGCGGTCGCGGTCGGCGACGGCCCACTCGTCTATCGCGTCGGTGATGATCGCGCGACGCTGGTCGAACGTCACCTTGAGGGCGCCGCGGCCGGCTTCGGAGATCGCGATGATGCGGGCGCGGCCGTCCTCGGGGTCGGGGTCGCGATCAATGAAACCGCGATCGCCGAGCTGCTGCACATGACGGCTGACGGTCGACGCGTCGAGCCGCATCGCCTCAGCGAGATCGCCCAGGCGCATCGCGCCGTGACACTTGAGCCGGTAGAGGATCGCGGCCTGGGCGGGATCGACGCTCTCGCCATCGATGCGATTGCGGAACCGGCGGCCGAGCGCCATTGTGAGCCGTACGACGGCTTCTTCGGTAGTCATTTCGGCTGCGATACCTGCTGGTTGCATGACACAAGCATATACATGTTGCAGGCCGCAACCAAATTTCTTGACCTGGACGGGGTTACGCTGGCGACGTGGACCTGAGCGATGTGAGAGCCGCCCGCGCGCTGCTCGACGGAGTGGCCGAGACGACTCCCATGGCGCACTCGCGCTGGTTGAGCGCACACACGGGGCAGGACGTCTTCTTCAAGGCCGAGAATCTTCAGCGCACTGGCTCATTTAAGATTCGCGGAGCGTATGTCCGCATCGCGCGACTCAGTGAGCAGGAGCGGGCGCGCGGGGTCGTCGCTGCGAGTGCGGGCAATCACGCTCAAGGCGTCGCGCTGGCGGCATCGCTGCTGGGTATCAAGGCCACGATCTTCATGCCGGTGGGCGCGGCCTTGCCGAAGGTCGCCGCGACCCAGGGCTACGGCGCCGATATCCGCTTCCATGGCTCGGGCGTGACCGAGGCGCTCGTGCCCGCTCGCGAGTTCGCCGAGAGCACCGGTGCGGTGCTGATCCACCCCTTCGACCACGAAGACATCATCGCGGGGCAGGGCACGCTGGGGCTGGAGATCCTCGAGCAGTGTCCCGACGTCAAGACGATCCTGGTGCCGCTGGGCGGGGGAGGGCTGGCCGCCGGAATCGCTCTATTGCGCGGGGAGCGGCCCGATCTGCGAATCATCGGGGTGCAGGCCGCGGACGCCGCAGCTTATCCCGCATCGATCGCCGCAGGGCATCCGGTCATGACCTCGATGGGCATGACGATGGCCGATGGGATCGCCGTCGCGCAACCTGGCGACATCCCGTTCGGCATCCTCGAAACGCTGCTCGACGAGGTCGTCACGGTCAGCGAGAACTCCATGAGTACCGCGCTGATCCATCTCCTAGAGCGCGCCAAGCTGCTGGTAGAACCCGCGGGCGCCGCCGCGGTGGCAGCCCTGATCGAACGCCCCACCGAGTTTGAGGGGCCTGTCGTCGCGGTGCTTTCGGGAGGCAATATCGACGCGCTCGTGCTGTTGGACGTCATCCGGCACGGCCTCGCGGCGGCCGGACGGTTCCTGCGGTTCAGGGCGCGCATCTCCGACCGCCCTGGCGAGCTCATGCGGCTATTGGGCGATCTCGCTGCGATGCAGGTTAATGTCCTGAACGTCAACCACGACCGTGCGTCGGAGTCGCTGCAGGTACGCCAGGTCGACGTCGACGTCCAGGTTGCGACGCACGGCCCCAGCACCGCGACGAGGTCCGTGCCCGGCTTCTCGAGCTCGGCTACGAGCTGGTCTGAGCCAGCACGGACTGAGTCCGCAGGCTCAGAAGGGCTTGGCCTGGACGATCTCGACCGTGACGCTTTTTCCATTGGGGGTCTCGTAGCTCGCGGAGTCGCCGGCCTTCTTGCCGAGGATCGCGGCACCCAGCGGCGATGTGGGGGAGTAAACGTCGATCTCGACCGTCGAGTCCATGCTGAGCAGCTCGCGCGAGCCCAGCAGGAACTGCTCGGTGTCGGTGTCGCCGGCG
>JBBSSC010000174.1:0-5388 GCA_038242465.1 Propionibacteriales bacterium
CACGCGCATCGCGATAGATCGTGCCGGTGCTCGCATTGACCCACAGCGCGGGCGGCTCAGTCGTCGCCGCGAGCGCGCGACCCAGCGCGGCGGTGGTACCGATCCTGGACCGGACGATCTCGTCGGCATTGCGCTTGGTGTAACGGCAGCTCACTGAACGTCCGGCCAGGTTGATCAGCAGATCCGAGCCTTCGAGCACCGCGACCAGCGAGGCCGGATCGTCCCAGGTCGCATGACACGACACGCCGCGGCCGATCGTCCGTACCCGCACGCCCTGCTCTTCGAATGTCTGTTGGAGGTACTGACCGATGTAACCGGATGCTCCCGCGATGACGACCGTCCCGAGCGTGCTCATGCCGACCTCCTGTATTGAACGTGTTCAATACAGGACACTAGCAGTATTTGAACGCGTTCAATAGCGGGTGTCAAGCGATAGTTCAGCCCCACGACCTCTCGAGCTCGCTGAGGGCCGTCTCGAGGTGGATCAGCAGACGTTGCAGATGCGGCACCGTGCGGCGACACCCGATGATGCCGAAGTCGAGATACTTGTCGCGGCTGGCCAACGTGATGTTGAGCGCCTGCCCATCAGTCACGATCGACACCGGATACAAACCATCGAGCCGTGCGCCGTTGAAGTACATCGGCTCGCGAGGACCGGGCACATTCGAGACGATGACGTTGAACGGCGGATTGGTGTAGCGGACGAAGCCAGGGATGGGCGTCATCGCAAGCGGCAGCATCTGCACGGCCGAGAAGGCGAGGATCTGCGTGGGTGTCAGATCGCCCAGGATCTTCTTCGCCTGACGCGAGGAGTACGAGATCTCCTCCAGACGGGTCGCCCCCGCGACTCGATCCGTGGCCAGGTTGACCACGATCGCGCCGGTTGCGTTTCCGGGCGTGGCATCCGCGCCGGAGTCGGCGCGCAACGACAGTGAGACGGGCACCATCGCCGACATTGGTTCGTCAGGGAGCGCATGCTGCTCCAGCAGGTACTCGCGCAGCGCCCCCGACACCATCGCCAGAACGACGTCGTTGAGAGTCGTCGCGGACGATTTAGCTACCCTCTGGATGCGCTCGATCTCCCACGACTGGGCTGCGAATCGTCGCGCACCGCCGATCGGCGCGTTGAGCATCGTCTTGGGTGCCCGCGGCAGCGTGATGTCGTGATCGCGGACGACCTGACGCGCGATCTTGAGACTCGCCGGCACAAGTCCCGCGATCTCGCCCACCGCCGATGCGCCGGCACCGAGCAGCCCGAACGCATCGAGTCTGGTTCGGGGCGCCGACGAGGCCCGTGTCGGGAGCGCCCATAGAGGCAAGCAGTCGCGGGCGTCCGGATCCTCGCTGAGCGAACGTTGCATCAGCCGCAGCGCCGAGACGCCGTCGATCATCGAGTGGTGGACTTTGGTGTAGACCGCGACCCGACCGTCATTGAGGCCCTCGACAACATGGACCTCCCACAGCGGGCGATGCCGGTCGAGTAGAGAGCTGTGCCAGCGCGAGGTCAGTTGGAGCAGCTCGCGGATGCGACCCGGCCCGGGCACCGCCGAGTGGCGCACATGATGCTCGTAGTCGATCGTCTCGTCGGTCTTCCAGCGCGTACCGACGGGCTGGCCGGGCCGCTTGCGAAATAGCGGCGAGACATCATCGGACTTGCTGAACGCCGCGAGCACCTCGCCGACGAACTGTCGCGCCTCCCCCTCCGGCGGCACAAAAAGCTGCAACCCGCCCACGTGCATAGGGTGATCGCGACTCTCCGCCAGCAGGAACATCGAGTCGGTTGGCGACATGAAGGACACTGGACGATTCTCCCGAAAGCGATGGCGGTGGCTCACCACCCTTGCGCATGAGTGTGGCGCAGGTCACTCTATGTGACATATTTGTCAACACGATGTCACAGACATCTTGGGGAGGCGGATCTCTCATGACACACCTGACGCTCGCGGCCGAGCCGCAGTACTTCCACGGCTCGAGCCTGCAGTCCAAGGCTCTCGGACTCGGGCTGCGACACACCGTGCGTCCCCTTCTCGGGCTGTGGGGCCGCCTGCCCGTCGAGCTGATCCCGCCCAATCTCGTCGAGCACGTCGCGAGGCTGCTGCCCGTCCACGAAGGCACGATGTGGCGCTCGGTAGATCTCCCGTCCAGCAAGAGCGAGTGGCTGCAGGCCAAGGGAGTCGCCGATCTCACCGCCGGCAACGACCGCGCCATCCTCTACTTCCACGGGGGCGCGTTTTTAACGTGTGGTCTCAACACGCACCGCCGCCTCGTCTCGCGTATCTCGTTCGCTGCCGGCCAGCCCGTACTTAACGTCGGATATCGCCACATGCCCTACGAACCGATCACCGAGTCGGTCGCCGATGGGGCCGAGGCATTCCGATGGCTGCTCGAGCAGGGCTACCAGCCGGGCAACATCACGATCGCCGGTGACTCCGCGGGTGGATATCTCGCCTTCAGCGTCGCGCGTGCCGTGATCGACCAGGGCTGGGGCAAGCCCGCCGGTGTCGTCGCAATGTCACCTCTGCTCGACTTCGATCCCACCGCCAAGAAGGCGCACCGCAATGCCAACCGGTGCCAGGTCTTCCCGATACGCGCCGTGGCCAAGCTGACGGATGTGTCGCTGCGAATGGACAACCGTCGCGGCATCGCCGGCCAACGTGTCGATCCCGTCAACATGCCGCTGGCCGACATGCCACCCGCAATGATCCATGTCGGCTCGCGGGAGGTGTTGATGGCCGATGCCGAGCTGATGGCCAACCGGCTGGTCTCGGCGGGCGTACCCTGCAATCTCCAGGTCTGGAACAAGCAGGTCCACGTCTTCCAGGCGGCAGCGTCGTGGCTGCCCGAGGCCCGCGTCGCAATCGACGAGATCGGCTGGTTCGTCCGCCGGCTCGCCCACCGACAGGCCGCCGATACCACCCAGGTCGCAGCACCCTCACCGCATGCGGGCCTCGCGCAGGCAGCCGTACTCTGAGCGTGTGCCCCCTACCGACCTCGTCGCCGAGCTCGCCAAGAAATCTGGTCTCGTCTGGATCTCCTATGGCGGACGGACCCGAGCGGTCTGGCACGAGTGGGTCGGCGACGCGATCTGCGTCGTAGCTGGCGGCACCGAACAGTCCCTGCCCGACATCGCGGCGCAGGATTCGGTCAAGGTGGCGCTGCGCAGCAAGGCCACCCGTGCCCTCGTCGCCGAGATCGACGTTACGGTCGAGGTCGTCACCGTTGAGTCCGAGCACTGGGGTCCGGTCACCTCCGCACTCAAGGCCGGTCGGCTCAATCTGGCTGACAGCAGCGGAGCGATCGAGCGCTGGGCCCGCGAGTCGGTCGTGGTCCGGCTAGTACCGACCGGCACGCTGTCGATACCGGCCGCGATGTCGACCGAGCTCGGCCACACCTCGCCACGCCTCGCGCGATGACGATGCAACGTGCGAACCGCCTGAGTGCGGGCAAGAATGAAAGAGAAGGGGACAACACATGACCAAGGACAGCATCGACGAAGGCCAGCTAGAGGTCCACGACCCGAAGAATGCAGCTGCGGGACTCACCGGTGTGCGCGTCGCACTGCAGCGCGCCGTGAGCCACATGGGTGTCAAGAACACCGCCAAGACCTTGACCAAGCTCAACCAGGCCGATGGCTTCGACTGCATGAGCTGCGTGTGGCCCGATCCGGATCCCGACCACCGCCACACCGCCGAGTTCTGCGAAAACGGCGCCAAGGCCGTCGCAGAGGAGGCCACCAAGAAGCGGGCTGGTACCGAGTTCTTCGCCCGTCACAGCATCGCCGAGCTCGATTCCCACGACGAGTACTGGCTCGGCCAGCAGGGACGCATCACGCATCCCATGGTCAAGCGCCCAGGCGGCACCCACTACGAACCCATCTCGTGGGAGGACGCCTTCGCGCTGATCGGAGCCCAGCTCACATCGCTCGACTCCCCCGACGAGGCCATCTTCTACACGTCCGGGCGGGCATCCAATGAGGCCGCTTTCGCGTATCAGCTGTTCATCCGCGCGTACGGCACCAATAATCTGCCCGACTGTTCCAACATGTGCCATGAGTCGACCAGCGTCGCTCTCGCGGAGTCCATCGGGATCGGCAAGGGCAGCGTCAGCCTTCGCGACATCTACGACGCCAAGCTGATCATCATCGCGGGACAGAATCCCGGCACCAACCACCCACGAATGCTTTCCGCGCTCGAGACCGCCAAGCTGCGCGGCGCCAAGATCGTCTCGATCAACCCACTGCGCGAAGCGGGCCTCGTCAACTTCCGCAATCCGCAGAAGCCCCGCGGCATCGTCGGCAAGGGCACCGATTTGGCCGATGTGCATCTGCCGATCAAGATCAACGGAGACCTGGCCCTCTTCCAGGCGATCGGTTCGCTGCTCGTCAGCTGGGACGCCCTCGACCACGCCTTCATCGAGGCGCACACCAACGGCGCCGCAGACTGGGCCGAGCACGTCCACGACGTCGACTGGGCCGTCGTCGAGCAGGCGACTGGCCTGTCACGGGTGCAAATCACCGAAGTAGCCGAGATGATCCGCGACTCCGACGCGACTATCTGGTGCTGGGCCATGGGCCTCACGCAGCACCGCAACTCCGTCGCGACGATCAAGGAGGTCGTCAACTTGGCTCTCGCGCGCGGCGACATCGGTAAGCGCGGTGCCGGGCTGTGCCCTGTGCGGGGCCACTCCAACGTTCAGGGCGACCGCACGATGGGAATCTGGGAGCGCGCGCCCCAGCACTTCCTCGACGCGATGCAGACCGAGTTCGGCTTCGACCCGCCACGCGAGCACGGGCTCGACGTCGTCGACTCGATCCGCGCCCTGCGCGACGGTAAGGCGTCGGTGTTCGTCGGTTTGGGCGGCAACTTCATCCACGCCTCCCCCGACACCGATGTGACGATCGAGGCGATGCGCAAGGCGTCGTTGACCGTCCAGGTCTCGACCAAGCTGAACCGCTCGCATCTCGTGTGCGGTGAGACCGCGCTCATCCTGCCGACCAAGGGTCGCACCGAGAAGGATGTCTCCGCAGCCGGCGAGCAGTTCGTCAGCGTCGAGGACTCGATGTCGTCCGTCCACGCTTCGCGGGGCCCCCTCGAGCCTGCGAGCCCCATGCTTCGCTCGGAGGTTGCGATCGTGTGCGGCATGGCCGCGGCGACGCTGGGCGAGCGCCACGGTATCGATTGGCCGGGCATGTCGGTCGACTACGGCATCATCCGCGATCACATCTCACGTGTTATCCCAGGATTCGACGACTACTCGGCCAAGGTCGACCGTCCGGGCGGCTTCGTGCTGCCCCACCCGCCGCGCGACTCCCGCACCTTCGAGACGCCGTCGGAGAAGGCTGTCCTGACGGTCAGCCCACTGCAGATGGTCACGGCGCCCGAAGGTCAC
>JBBSSC010000175.1:0-5337 GCA_038242465.1 Propionibacteriales bacterium
CGCGCGAGACGAGGTAGTAACCGTTGAGGCCCAGCGGGTTCTCGGTCCAGACGTACGTTGAGCCCTCGGGGGCCTTCAAGATCTTGGGCAGCCGGACGTTGACGGGCCCCGGCGCGAGCTCGCCGAGGCGGGCCAGGCAGGCATCCGCCAGATCGAGCGAGACCTTGGTCTGCTCCAGGAGCACCGCGAACCGCGCATAGCAGTCGCCCTCGGTGCGTACGGGCACTCGCAACACGTCCTGCAGCTCGGAGTACGCAAGATAGGGCTCGTCGCGGCGCAGATCGAAGTCGAGGCCGGATGCCCGAGCGATGGGTCCCGACACGCCGTACGCCTCCACGAGCGCGGGCGACAGCACCCCGACGCCGACCGTGCGGGCCCGGAAGATCTCGTTGCCAAAGATCAGCTGCTCGAGCTCGTTGAGTCGCGTGCGCACCGTCGAGATCGCGGCGGACGCCCGCCCCGTCCAGCCCGCGGGGATGTCCTCCTTGAGGCCGCCGACCCGGTTGAACATGTAATGCATCCGGCCGCCGGACACCTCCTCCATGACCTCTTGGATCGTCTCGCGCTCGCGGAAGGCGTAGAAGATCGGCGTGATCGCGCCTAGTTCGAGCGGATATGACCCCAGGAACATCAGGTGGTTGAGCACGCGGTTCAGCTCGGCCAGCAGTGTGCGGATCCACGTCGCGCGCTCGGGCACTTCCATGCCGAGCATGTCCTCGACCGCCATCACGACGCCGAGCTCGGACGAGAACGCGCTGAGCCAGTCGTGCCGGTTGGCCAGGACGATGATCTGCCGGTAGTCGCGCACCTCGAAGAGCTTCTCGACGCCTCGGTGCATGTAGCCGATGATCGGCTCGCAGGCCTGCACCCGCTCGCCGTCCAGGGTCAGCCGAAGTCGAAGCACACCATGCGTCGCGGGATGCTGCGGGCCGATGTTGAGCACCATGTCGGGCGTCGCGAAACCCGTGCCGACGCTGGCGGTGACCTCGGTCATGAGCGTCCGAACGCCTTGCGGAGCTTGCGCCCCAGACGGCGCAGGAAGATGTAGCCCGAGCCGCGCTCGACCAGCTCGAGCCGCGCCGTCAGCATCTCGATTTCCTTGGCCTGCGTCTGCACCTTGGTGTGGAGGCGGGCATGCCGGCTGCCGGCGCCCGTCCACTCCGGATGCGGATACGGATGCTGGAATGCCTGCGGATGGCGGGTGATGTCGAGGACCATGCCATCGCGCAGCCACTGCAGGCGTGATGCGATCTCGTGGCCGTCCGATGCGATGAGCGGATGCACAGCGGGCGGGAAGGTCGCCGCCGCGAGCCGTTCTTCGAAGTCGCCCGTGCCGTTGCCAGGCGTCCAGATGTGCGCGAGCTCGTTGCGCTCCAGAAAGGCCGTGAACCGGTCGAAGCCCTGCGGTAGCTCGGCATTGAACTCCGCCATGTCGGTAGCGGCGTACAGCTCCTCGGCCCGCAGATCGGCATCGAACGAAGGCGTGATCGTGTACGGCATCCGGTGGTACTCGGCGAGCTCGAGCGTGCGCGAGTCGTGCGCGAGCAGATGGGCTGGGATCCCACCCAGCAGCGCCGCGACGTTGCCGTGGAACCGTGTGCCGTACGCGAAGTGCTGGGTCGACATGAAGTCGTACCAAGGCCACGTGTCGAGAAACAGTCGGATGCGGTCGGCCTGGTAGAGCGGATGACCGAGGTGTACCGGAACCAGCGCATCGTGCACGTGCGGGAACGGGACTCCCCACAGCAGCATGCGCAGATCGTGCGCGTCCTGGCCGATGTACGTCAGGTGGGGGTGCCGTGCGGCCTGTGCCGTCGCGAACGCGCCGATGCCGGGCACCTCGGGCGTCAGGTTCAGTGCGATCGGGCTGTCGGCCGTCAGGGCGTCGACGGGCCTGTCGACGCGGAAGTCGCGTCCGTGCAGGAACAGCGAGGGGCAGCCGATAACGTCGATCGCATCCTCGGGAAAGCCCAGGCTCAGCAGATACGACTTCGTGAACTCGCCGCGCACGCCGATCGAGGCCGAGCGGTCGAGCACGAGCCCCACGAACCTCTTGACCGTCTCGTCGACCGGTGCCAGCGCCTCGATGCCGTGGCCGTGCGGGGCCTGGGCGCCGATGCCCGTGACTGTGACGGGGATGTCGAGCCCCTCGATCAGCTCGGACAGGCGGTCGAGGCGCGAGGCGAACTCGATGCGGAACGCATTCGCGAGCGGGATGACGAAGTGGTCGAACTCGTCATTAACGCGGGCCGCGTCGCCTGGCTCCGGCGAGACGCGCTCCGACAGGGTCGCATTCGAGACGAGCTCGGCACCGTCGACCGACAGTGCCTTCCACATCGAGTGCTGGAAGAGATAGTTGCCGCTGTTGCTGTTGAAGACGTCCTGCGTCAGCGTCGACTCGGCGACCACCGGGGTGAACGGGTCCTTCCCCGATCGGATCAAAAGCCGTGTCATGTGGCCAGTGTTCCATGGTCGGCTGTGTCGCAGATGATCCACCAGAAGTCGCCGAGCCCGCCGCGCGCCAGCAGCTCGCCGGCCTCGCCCGCCTGGCCGAGCGCGCGCACATAGGCGGCAGGGTCGGAGCGGGCCAGATCGAGAGACGGGCGCCCGCCGTCGAGGCCCAATGAGGTCAGTGCGTCTCGCTGACGGACGAGATGTCCGCCGGAGGCCGCGGCAGTGGAGTCGACCGCGACATGCGCCGTGACATCGCGCGTCCCGTCGGGAACGACGTCGACCTCGCGACCGCCGAGATATGACCGCAGCGTGCCGAACGGTGGACGGTCTTCGCACACGTGGCCGTAGTCGATCGCGATCGCGGTTCCATGCACGCGCGAGACCGCATCGGCCCAGGCGAGATCGCGGGCCAGGCCCACCTCGGCCCGTTGCCCGGGCTCGTCGAGCGGCCACCACTCGCGCAGCCACTCGGATGCGCACGCCTCGCCGGCGGTCTCGGCGCCCGTGTCGGGATCGACCAGCAGCTCACGCACGACGCCGGAGTCGTCCACCTCCACAACCTCGCACGGGATGTTGTCGAGCCATTCATTCGCGACCAGCAGCCCGTCGATGCGATCGGGCAGCGAAGGCTGCCAGCCGATGCGGTCCGGCAGGCCCGCAGGCCGCTCCGCGAACTCGATGCCGATCAGCCGGACGTCCGGCAGGAGCTTGCCCAGCGCAATGAGCAGCTCGCCGCCGCCAGCTCCGACGTCGACGACCGTGCTCGCGGACGTCCGATGGACGAGCTCCGCGATCGCTGAGGCGAAAGACTCGATGTGCACATTGGTGCGGAAGTGGTCGATCGGCCGAGATGTCCGGAAGAAGCCTCCGTCGCCGTACAGCGCGTGCTGCCAGGCGGCGCGCCACGTCACGGGCTGATTCGCCATGCGCCACACCCTAGGGCGTGCGGCGCGTCGCTATGCTCGGCGCGTGGCTCGACTCAGCAGGTCTCGACTCAAGGGGCTGGGACGCCGTGCCGCGGCTCTGCCTATCGATCGCTGGCGCCAGCGCTCGCGACCCGTTCTGAGCGTCGTGGTCCCGGTCTACAACGGCGCGGCCCATCTGGACGAGGCGCTGCGCTCGATCCGCCGTCAGGACTACCGCCGTCTCGACATCGTCGTGATCGACGACGGCTCGAGCGATGACAGCCTCGCGATCGCCAGGCGTCACGCCCGCCGCGACCCCCGCATCACGGTCCTGTCGCAGGCCAATGCGGGTGTCGGTGCCGCTCGACGTGCCGCGGTCGAGGCCGCGACCGGCAGCTTCCTGACCTTCATCGACGCCGACGACACCGTGACCCTCGGTGGTATCCGGCACGCGATGGACATCCTGGAGGAGACGGGCTCCGATCTCTCGGTCATGCCGTACCAGCGCCTCGAGCTGACGGGGCTGAAGCCAGCCGCGCCCTGGATCCGTGCGCTGCACGCCCGACCGGCCGAGCGTGTGAGTCTCGCGGAGCGGCCCGACGTCCTGGTCAACGCGATCGCGTGCGCCAAGATCTTCCGGCGGGAGTTCTGGGATGCCCAGGCGCTCGAGTTCCCGACCGTCCTGCTGGCGGGCGACCAGATCGTCACGGCGCGCGCCTACCGTGACGCCAACGGAATCGACATCTCCGGTGTCACGACGTACAACTGGCGGCGTATGGAAATGTCGATCTCGCAGGGACAGGTCACGCCGCACGCCGTCCACGCCCGATTCGACGCGATCGACGCGGTGCTCGCGCTGCTCGACGATCTGCCGGACGTACGGGCCGAGCGGGCACTGCAGTACCTGCGCTACAACGTCCCGAACTCGGTGCTGAAGCTCGAACGCGCCGACGATGCCTATCTCGATGCGCTGTTCGAGCGAGTGCCGAGGGTCGTCGATGCAGCGCCCGCAGAGCGGTATGCCGCCGAGGTCCCCGCGCAGTACCGCGTGCTCAACGCCTTGCTGGCGGCCGGAGATCGCACTGCGGTATGGAGGTTCGTCCGCGCCGAGGGCATGCAGCCGCAGATGCATCCCGTGGGTGACGAGCCCGCCGGAACGACGGTCTACCTGCCGGGCTGGCAGCTCGACGACGTGCCGTCGGAGGCCTACGTCTTGACCGCCGAGCAGACCGGGGCCCAGGCGATTGTGCGTGCGGCCCGCCGCGACGGCCCGGATCTCGTGCTCGACATTGCCGCCTGGTTCACCAACCTCGACGCAGATACGCCGACACTCACGGTCAAGACCGATGGCGATCTCGCGGAGGTCGCGCACCAGGGCGAGCCGCATGTCGCGACCTCGCGTCAAGGAGCCCAGCGTCGTTACGTGGGCTCGGGATGGACCGTGACGCTGCGTGGCGTCGGACGTCGCGCGCCCGCATCGCTAACCGTGACGCTCGTCGACGGATCGCGGTCCGGCACCGTCACGGCGACCATCCCGCGCCCGCGCGCCTCTTGAGACGTGACGTTCCGCACAGGCGCGCCCCCTAGGCATCAGGGCGTGCGTGGATAAACTGGCAACGTCAGTTTGTCTGGTACCCGTCAGGGACTGGAACGCAGTGACACCGAGGGAAGGCAACCCCATGCAGCGACTTGCTATGGGCATCATCGGAGCCGGCAAGGTCGGCTCGGTGCTCGCATCACGCTTCCGCGCCGCCGGCTATCCCATCGTCGGCGTCAGCGGTCGTTCAGCAGCCTCGCGTCTGCGCATCAGCACCTTGCTGCCCGGCGTCGAGGTCATGAGCCCCACCGAGGTAGCCGCTGCCAGCGACATCCTGGTGCTCGCCGTCCCAGATGACGCGCTGATCGCTGTCGCCGAGGAGCTGGCCGCCTCGGGCGCTGTCCGTCCCGGGCAGTATGTCCTGCACACGAGCGGCCGCCA
>JBBSSC010000176.1:0-5318 GCA_038242465.1 Propionibacteriales bacterium
GATGCCGAAGATGCCGGTGTCGTCGAGTGCCTCGACCATCCGCCTGCGTGCGTCCTCGCGGTCTGTGCCCGCGACGATGAGCTTGGCCAGCATGGGGTCATAGGCCGTCGAGACCTCGGCATCGCGACCCAGATCGGACTCGATGCGAGCCTCCTCGGGCCACACGACGTCGAGCACGTGCCCAGCCTGTGGCAGGAAGCCGGAGTACGGATCCTCCGCATAGACGCGTACCTCGATCGCATGCCCCGTCGCCGTGATCTCGTCCTGCCTCAACGGGAGCTCGCCACCCGCAGCGACCGTGAGCTGCCACTGCACCAGATCGACGCCGGTGATCTCCTCGGTAACCGGATGCTCGACCTGGAGCCGCGTGTTCATCTCCAGGAAGTACGCCTGCCCGTCGGCGACCAGGAACTCGACGGTTCCGGCTCCGATGTAGCCGACCTCGCGGCACAACGCGAGCGATGACTCCTGCAATAGCGCACGCAGTTCTGCCGGGAGTCCGGACGCGGGCGCCTCCTCGACGACCTTCTGATGACGTCGCTGCGCCGAGCAGTCGCGCTCGAAGAGGTGCACCACGTTGCCGGCGGAATCACCGAAGACCTGCACCTCGACGTGCCGGCCGCCCTCGATGTACTTCTCGACCAGCAGGGTGTCGTCGCCGAATGCCGACGCGGCCTCCCGCCGAGCGGTCTCGAGTGCTCGGGCGAGTCCTTCACGAGTATCGACGATGTGCATCCCCTTGCCCCCGCCGCCCGCCGCGGCCTTGACCAGGACGGGATACGCATCAGACGGCACCGCGTCGCCCCCGTCGTCCCGCACTGTGAACTGCGCAGTGACGGGGACGCCGGCTTTCTCGGCGATCGCCCGGGCGCGATCCTTGCGGCCCATCGCATCCATGACCTCGGCGGTGGGTCCGATGAACACCAGCCCGGCCTCGACCACGGCGCGGGCGAACTCGGCGCGCTCCGACAAGAAGCCGTAGCCGGGATGGATCGCCTCGGCACCTGACTCCGCAGCCGCCGCGAGGATCCGCTCGATCGACAGATAGGACTCCGTCGCCGGAGTGGGGCCCAGGTGCACGGCATGATCGGCCAGCGCCACGTAGGGCGCGTCCGCATCGGCATCGGAGTAGACCGCGATGCTGCGCAGCCCGGCGTCACGACAGGCCAGGATGACCCGCCGCGCGATCTCGCCGCGGTTGGCAATCAATACAGAGCTGAACGTCATGGCTGCTCCTCTCACATCCGGAAGAGCCCGAAATTGGGCTCCGGGGTCGGGACGGCGCTGGCGAGCTGGAGGCCCATCGCCAGGACGCGTCGGGTGTCGACGGGGTCGATGATGCCGTCGTCCCACAGGCGCGCGGACGAGTAGTAGGCCGAGCCCTGCGCCTCGAACTTCTCGCGGATCGGCGCTCTGAAGTCGGCCTCGTCCTCGGCCGACCACTCCTCTCCGCGGCCCTCCATACCGTCGCGTTTCACGGTCGCGAGCACTGCCGAGGCCTGCTCGCCGCCCATCACCGAGATCTTGGCGTTGGGCCACATCCACAGGAACCGCGGATCGTAGGCCCGGCCGCACATCCCGTAGTTACCCGCGCCGTACGAGCCGCCGATCACGACCGTGAACTTCGGGACGACAGATGATGCGACCGCGGTGACGAGCTTGGCGCCGTCCTTCGCGATCCCCCGGTTCTCGTACTCCTGGCCGACCATGAAGCCCGTGATGTTCTGCAGGAAAACGAGCGGGACACCGCGCTGGTTGGCGAGCTCGACGAAATGGGCGCCCTTGAGCGACGACTCGCTGAACAAGATGCCGTTATTGGCCACGATCGCGACGGGGTAGCCCTCGATGCGGGCGAATCCGCACACCAGCGTCTCCCCGTACAACGGCTTGAACTCGTGCAGCCGAGAGTCGTCGACGATGCGGCGGATGACCTCACGAACGTCGTACGGGGTGCGCCCGTCGACCGGCACGACGTCATAGAGCGTCTCGGGATCTTCGCGCGGCGGGGCCGGATCGTGAGGCGGCGGCTCGCTGGCCGGGCCCGTGAACGTCCCGACGATCGATCGGACGATCCGCAGCGCATGCGCATCGTCAACGGCCAGGTGGTCGACGACGCCAGACGTCCTCGCATGCACATCTCCACCGCCGAGCGCCTCGGCCGTCACGACTTCGCCCGTCGCGGCCTTAACCAGCGGCGGTCCGGCCAGGAAGATCGTGCCCTGCTCCTTGACGATGACCGACTCATCGCTCATCGCAGGGACGTACGCGCCACCTGCGGTGCTGGAGCCGAGAACTGCCGAAATCTGCGGGATCCGCAGCGCCGACATCTGCGCCTGGTTGTAGAAGATGCGGCCGAAGTGCTCGCGATCAGGAAAGACCTCGTCCTGCATCGGTAAGAATGCCCCGCCCGACTCCACGAGATACAGGCACGGCAGCTGATTCTCGCGGGCGATGGTCTGGGCCCGCAGATGCTTCTTGACCGTCATCGGGAAGTAGGTCCCACCCTTGACCGTGGCATCGTTCGCGACGATAACGCACGCGCGACCGCTGACCCGGCCGATGCCCGTGATGATGCCGGCGCTCGGGACGCTGAACTCATCGTCGGGACCGCCGTACATGCCATATGCCGCCAGCGCACCGATCTCGAGGAAGGGCGAGCCGGGGTCGAGTAACCTGTCGACCCGATCGCGCGGCAGGAGCTTTCCGCGGGCCAGATGCCGGGCCCGCGTCGCCTCGCTGCCGCCCTGTCGCACGGTCGCGAGCCGGTCACGCAGCTGATCCACGAATTCACGCATATCCGCAGGTTAACAGCCGTTAACCTGCGGGCGCTAGACTGGTACCGTGACGACCCGGCGTGAGCAGATCCTCGACACTGCGGCAACCCTCTTCGCCAAGCGTGGCTTTCACGGCGTCTCGATGCACGACATCGGTGCCGCATGCGGCATCTCCGGGCCTGCGCTCTACAAGCACTTCACGGGCAAGGACGACATCCTGACCCGCTCACTGACGGCCATCAGCGAACATCTGCTTGCCGAGGGGCGTGTGCGATCCAACAAGGCCAGCGACCCCCAGCAGGCGCTCGACGCCCTGATCGACTGGCATATCGACTTCGCCTTGAACCATCGCCCGCTCATCGTGATCCAGGAGCGCGAGTGGGCGAATCTAGGGACCGATGGACGCCGCGACGTCCGCGCCCTGCAGCTCGCCTACGTCGACATCTGGGTCGACACGGTGCTTCGACTGCGCGACGATCTCGACGCAGCCGAGGCTCGGGCAGTCGTTCAGGCGACTTTCGGGCTGCTCAACTCGACACCGCACAGCGCCCGCATCAGCGAGTCGGCAATGGCACACCGGCTCGCACGGATGGCTCGCGCGGCGCTGCAGGCTTAGTCCGACCGATCGTCGCGGCCGCCACACCGGCGAGCATGATGATTCCCCCGATGACCTCGAGCATCGCGGGCACCTCGTCTTGCACAACCCATGCCGTGGCGATGCCGAAGACCGGTACGAGCAGCAAGAACGGGACCACGGCGCTCGCGGGATGGCGGGCAAGCAGCGAGTTGTAGATCCCGTAGCCGATCAGAGACGCGCCGATCGCGGAGTAGATCGTGCTGGCGATCGCCGTCACGGACAGGCCGGTCAGCGCCCGCCCGACCTCGTCGGGACCGTCGACCAACAGCGAGAGAGCCAGCGCCGGTACCGGCACGACGAGCGCCGACCACACCACCAGGGACAGTCCCGAGGCGACTGCCGCCCGGCGAGCCACCACGTTGCCGATCGCCCATGAGAGCGCGGCCCCCAGCAGCACCACGATCGGGAGCCACGGCGACGTGAAGCCGTGCGCCGCGACAACTACCGCGAGGCCGCCCGTTCCGATGACAGCGCCGATCGCCTGCCGGAGGGAAGGTCGCTCGGCGAGAATCAGCGCCGCCAGCGCGATCGTGAAGATGACGGTCGCCTGGAGCAGCAACGATGCGAGCCCGGCGGGCATGCCGAGCTGCAGCGCGATGTACAGCAGGCTGAACTGACCGAGGCTCATGAAGACGCCGATCGCGATGATGTCGCGCCACGACCCCTGCGGCTTCGGCACGAACAGCACCAGAGGGAATGCGACGAGCATGAAGCGCATCGCCAGGAACAGCAGCGGCGGAACATTGTCCAGGCCCAGGTCAATGATGACGAAGTTGGCGCCCCACAGCATGACGACCAGCAGTGCGAGCAGGCTGTGCTTGAGGGACATGTCCCCAGTCTGAGGGCTCCCACCATGTAGCACCAGCGACGCTTTGTGAGCGGAACACCGTACGTTTGCTTCATGATCGATATCGCAGCACTCCGCTCACTCATCGCGGTGCGCGATCACGGCAGCATCGTCGCGGCCGCAGCCGCTCTCGACTTCACCCCGTCCGCGATCTCGCAGCAGATCAAGAAGCTCGAACGGCAGAGCCACTCGCCGATGCTGGAGCGCGTCGGTCGCAGCGTCATCCTGACCGAGCGAGGGCGCCTGCTCGCCGACCGCGGGACATCCCTGCTGGCCGAGCTCGAGCAGGTCGAGAATCTCGCGGTCGGCGGGGCAGAGGAGCTGCGCGGGACATTCCGCATCGCATCCTTCTCCACGGCATCGCGCGGAATCGTGGCGCCACTGCTCGCACGGCTGCGGGTCAGCGCGCCCGATCTGGAGATCACGGTCGTGGAGTCCGATCCACGTGAAACAGTCACTTTGGTCGAGCGCGGTGGCACGGATCTCGCGATCGTCCACGACTGGACCACACTCCCGCTCGACGTACCCGTGACCCTGGAGCGGCACCAGCTGATGGTCGACGTTGCAGACGTCCTGCTGCCGTGGAACCACCGGCTGGCGCTGCGCGAGACCGTCAGCCCCATGGACCTGCTGCGCGAGCGATGGGTCACCACGCCTGCCGGAACGATCTGCCACGAGTGGCTCGTCCACATGTTCGCGATGCACGGCGCGCGACCCGACATCCGCTACTTCGACGGTTCGTACTCGACCCACACCGCGATGGTCGAGCACTCCGGCGCGGTCGCTCTGGTGCCGCGACTGGGGCGCGAACCGCTACCACCACAGGTCCGCGCCCTCCCCGTCGTCGACCCCACCCCGCACCGCAGGGTGAGCTCGCTGTGGCGCGCGGCGAGCCAGGACAATCCAGCCCGCCAGCACGTCCAGCGCGAGCTCGAGGAGCTCACCGCAGCGTCAATCTGACCCGGAGGATCAGGCGTCCTTGAGCGTCCTCCACGACACCAGCGCCGCGAGCAGTGCGATCACGATCGCAGCCGCGGAGGTGTACTGGACCCCCAGGTCA
>JBBSSC010000177.1:0-5253 GCA_038242465.1 Propionibacteriales bacterium
CGCGGTAAAACAGATCGAGTGGTTCGTAGAGCGTGTTGGCGTAGACGAGCGAGCCTCCACCGACGCCGGTTCCGCTGGCTATCAGGACGTCCTTGAGCAATGTGATGCGCATAATGCCGAAGCAGCGGGCCCATGGCGCCCAGAGGTACTTGCTGACAGCCCAGTTGTTCTTGGGCAGTTCGTCATCGCTGAAGCGACGTCCCGCCTCCATGACGCCGACCCGGTACCCCTTCTCGGTCAACCGGAGTGCGGCGACGCTGCCGCCGAATCCAGAACCCACCACGAGGACGTCGTAGTCGTAGTCTCGCTCAGTCATAACGGCAGCATAGTGGCCTTGTTGACACTCTGCCAATAGCCGGAGAGACTATTCCTAGGGCCGCCACCCGACTGCGTCTCGCTCCCGCCGAGCGACGTCAGCAGATCATCGACGCAGCACGCGAGCTGTACTCCGATCGTCCGTACGACGCGGTCTCGACAGCTGAGCTTGCAGAAGCGGCGGGTGTGGCGCGCGGCCTGATCAACCACTACTTCGGCGACAAGCGCGAGCTGTTCCTCGAGGTCATGCGCGAGTCGATCACGATGCCCGAACGCGCGCTGCCCGACTACGACGGTCTCCCCGTCGACGAACGGGCGCGGCTCACGATGGACTGGATCCTCGAGGCCGCCACGACCTACGGACAGGCCTGGGTAGCCGCCAGCGGGGCCGCGAACCTCCACGGCAGCTCCGACATCCAGGCGATCGTCGATGAGGCTGACGACCGCGCGGCCCGACTCGTCCTCGACGCCCTCGGGCTGCCCGACACTCCCCACTTGAGGGCGCGACTTGGCCCCATCGCGGCCCTGACCAAGGCGGTCTGTCGCGAATGGCTGCAGCGCGGCACATTCACGCGGGCCGAGGCCCTCGATCTGCTCACCGACAGCGTCCTGCTGTTCGTCAGGAAGGAATCCACATGACGTCTGTCGGCATCATCGGCTCGGGCTTTGGCGCATTGTCCGTCGCGATCGAGCTGCGACGAGCGGGCCACACCGACCTGCGGCTGTGGGAGCGCGCCGACAGCATCGGCGGGGTCTGGCGCGACAACACGTATCCCGGTGCCGCGTGCGACGTCCCCTCGCCCCTCTACTCCTTCTCGTACGAGCCGCACACCGACTGGTCGTCGCGCTATGCAAAGCAGGACGAGATCCTCCGGTACATACGCATCACGGCGGAGAAGTACGGCATCGCTCCACTCGTCCAGTTGGGCCGCGATGTCGTGGCGGCGCACTACGACGAGATTGCGGCGACGTGGACCGTCAGATTCAGCGATGCCACCGAGCAGACCGTCGACATCCTGGTCAGCGCGGTGGGCCAGCTCTCACAACCCGTACTGCCCAACATCCCCGGCGCCCAGTCATTCGAGGGCGCGTCATTCCACTCGGCTCGCTGGGACCATGATGCCGCGCTCGACGGCAAGCGCATTGCCGTCGTGGGCACCGGAGCCAGCGCGATCCAGTTCATCCCCCACCTGGCCGACCAGGCTTCCGAGCTGATCGTCTTCCAGCGGACACCGTCGTACATCCTGCCCAAGCCAGATCAGGCATTCGGCCCGCGATACCGGGGCGTCCTGCGTCATGTCCCGGGAGCATTGCGGGCCGAGCGAGCCGGATCCTGGGGGCTCGCCGAGCAGTTTTCGCGAGCGCTCGACGACGACTCGGCCGTCGGCAAGGCCATCAGCGCGGTGTCGCTCAAACATCTGCAGGCCAAGGTCAAGGACCCCATGCTGCGCGCCAAGCTGACGCCGGATTATCCCGTCGGCTGCAAGCGAATCTTGTTCGCCAACACGTACTACCCCGCCATCTCGCGGCCGCACGTCCATCTCGTCACAGATGCCATCACGCAGATCACGCCGACTGGAGTCATCACAGTCGATGGCAGGAGCCACGAGGTCGACGTCATCATCTACGCGACGGGCTTCGACGCGCAGGAGTTCCTGGAGTCGATCGACATCACAGGGGTAGGTGGCCGCAAGCTCGCTACCCAGTGGGCCGACGGCGCCCGGGCCTATCTCGGCATCTACGTGCCCGGCTTTCCCAATCTGCTGCTTTCATACGGCCCTAACACCAATCTCGGCGGCGGCTCGATCATCTACATGCTCGAGGCGCAGGCCCGGAACATGCGACAGGCGCTCGACCGCCTCGAAGCCGGATCGTTCAGGACCGTCGAGGTCACCCAGGAGGCCGAGGACTCATACGACCACGACGTCCAGGGACGTCTCGGCCGATCGGTGTGGGCGCACTGCGACAGCTGGTACCGGCACGAGTCCGGCCGCATCACCTCTAACTGGCCCGGCTCGACGCACCCCTACGCGCGGCGCACCAAGACGCTGGACCCGTCGGCATTCGAGTGGACATGACGGCCGACGACATGAGTGCGAAGGCCTATCCGCCCGAGCCGTGGGATCTGCACGGGCACGCCTATGTCGGCACGTGGCTCGTCCCGCGTCGGCATCTCCCGCCTCCGCACTCCCCCGCGTCCAAGCCGGTGACGATCTTCGGCCGCGGCATCGTCGGCGCGGCATTCTTCGTCTACGAGAAGCCGAGCCCGCTGACATACGAAGAGATCATGGCGACCGTGCTCGTCCGTCACGGCTGGCGTCTGCGGGTCTCGATCACGCACATCTGGGTCAACAGCCCGGCTTCGCGCGATGGCGGCCGCGAGCTGTGGGCCATCCCCAAGGAGCTGGCGGATTTCGACGTCACCCCGCACGATTCGTACTCCGCCCGGGGCATCGGCAGCCTGACGCTGGGTCGAGTGCGACGGCTACCCTGGCAGCTGCCGGCGGGCTTCCGCATCGCGCAGAATCGCTCGGGAAGCCTGCAGATCTCGCCCGTTGCGGGACGGATGCGGATCGGGCTGGGGCCAGCACGATGGACGTTCGCGGCGGACGGACCGCTGGTCTTCCTGCATGGACGCCGGCCTCTGCTGACGCTCGCCGTGCATCCGTTTCGGCTGCTGTTCGGACATCGCTGACGCGAGCCATGCGGCTCTCGCCGGGCCCGCCTAGGCTCGGGTCATGCGCCGACTCACACTCGCGACAGTCACCGCCGTCCTGCTCCTTGCGGGATGCTCGTCCGGAAATAGCTCCGCCGATGACGACACTGCTGACACTCCCACACCCGAGCGCTCGGCCCGGACCAGCGCCACCGCGAGTCCACAGGATCCGTCCGCACCTCGGTGCGAAGAGATCTGGAAGGCGGGCGAGACCCTGTCCAAGGACTACACAGCGTGTGTCGAGGACGGAACGGCCGTCTCGCCGGACGCCGTCGCCTGCACGGATGGCCGCTCACTCATCGTTCACCGCGACACCTTCTACGCCATCACCGGGAGCGAGATTGTCGAGCCCGAAATCGCGCCATTGCAGGACACCGACGAGTTTGGCAAGGCCTACGGGAAGTGCACGGGCGAATAGCCATGCCTCAGCGTTCCGGGGCGGGAACAAGACCTGACAACAGGTCCTTGGGCAGTTGCACCAGCTTGTCGATGGTTTCCTTCACATCATCCGTGGAGACCTTCGTGGGCCCCAGCGAGACCTCGACCGCGTCACGGTCGACCTCGACCGCGACCACAGTAGGACGGTTCGGCGTCGGACGGCTGGGAACGGGTTGGGTGGGAGTGGTCGAAGCCGGCGCGGCGCCAGGCTGGCTGTTGCCCGCAGCGGAGGGCGCGAAGCCCGGGGCCGCTCCGGCGGGAAGCACTGCAGGGAGCTTGTCGGGAGCCGAAGCGGCCTTGTTCCCCTCGGTGCTGGACGGGTCCGTGGTGCTGCCGCTATCCGCGGCGGGCACGGCATCCGGAGCAGGCCGTGCCGCAGCAGGAACCGGCGTCATCTGGGCGTCCGGTGCCTTGGACTCGACAACGCCCACCACGATGACCGACACCGCGGCGACCGGAACCGTCGCAACGGCAAGCCCCTTCGCAACCGCGAGAACTTGCGCAAGGACCGCGCCGCCCGAACTGGTGCCCACGAGAACTGCTCCCCCGCCGATTGCTCCGGCGACGGCAGCCGGTGTCAGGATCGCGCCGATGTCGCGGTTGATGTCGCGCAGTGCCAAGTAGACGTCCATGCATGTGACGCAGGTGTTGAGATGCGCATGCACCTTCTCCTGCTCACGGGCCGATGCAGTTCGCCGCACGACGCTCGTCAGCCTGTCCCGAGTGCTGGCGCAGACGCGACTCAGGGGTTCGGGCGGCGTGCCGATGTGCTCCCGCAGATAGGCCTCGCGCAGACCCGAGCGAGCGCGGTAGACCAGCGCCGAGACGCTGTTGGGCTTGAGATTCATGACTCCGGCGAGATCGCTCACCCCGCGCCCCTCAACATCGAGGTGCCACAACGCCGTGCGCCAACGCTCGGGCAATGACTCGAAGGCGGACCTGATGGCTGACTTCTCGAATTCGTCGAGCTCTCCGCCTCCGAACGGGACGGCCCGGTCAACCGTGGACTCGTCATCGGTCGGCATGACGCGTCCGTTGGCCTTCGAGCGCCGCGCGGAGTCGTTCCGGATAATTGTGAACAGGTACGCGCGGAAGGCACGATCGGGGCCTTTGCCCCGCTGGAGGAGATCGAGTATCTGAGCGAACGCCTCGGCGACGACGTCGTCGGACTCCTCGCGCTGGCCCAGGTGGCGGGCCAAGCGACGAGCCGGATAGACATATCGGTCGTACAGCGCCGCGAACGCCACCTCGCTGCCCTGCCGGGTCAGCTCGAGCAGATCCCTGTCGTCAAGAAGGTCCACCGACAGGTCGGAGTTCGTCTGGGTGGGCAGATCGGTCTCAAGTGTCACGGGAATCTCTCCGGGATGCGCCGCCTTACCTGACGGCCGAGCAGTCATCGCACGCAAATGTGGCTTACTTGCTTATCGTGACATCGCGTCGCACGATATGTGGCGGAATCCGTGTGACGCCGTGCATACTCGTCCACACCTCGAGCCAAATACACCGGGCACGTCTCGACGCGGATCATGTCCCCGCTAGTGTCGGCGGGTCCGCGAAGTGCGCGGACCCACGTAGTAGATCGTCGCGCTCAGGAGTCCCACATGTCCGAATCCACGCTGCAGGCCCTCTTCGACCAGGTGGTTGATCGCAACCCCGGCGAGGTCGAGTTCCACCAGGCCGTGCGTGAGGTCCTCGACAGCCTCGGACCTGTTGTCGCCAAGCATCCCGAGTACACCCAAGCGGCTGTGCTGCAGCGGCTGTGTGAGCCCGAACGACAGATCATC
>JBBSSC010000178.1:0-5234 GCA_038242465.1 Propionibacteriales bacterium
CGTCCTGTTCATCGTGGGCGGCGCGTTCGCGGGCCTCGATCAGATCATCGAGCAGCGCAGCGGCAAGATGGCACTGGGCTTCAGCGCCGGCAAGGCCGAGATCGGCAAGGCCACCCCGCAGCACAAGCTGTACTCCAAGGTGTTGCCCGAGGATCTGCTGAAGTTCGGCCTGATTCCCGAGTTCATCGGCCGCCTCCCGGTCATCGCCGCCGTCGACAACCTCGACAAGGATGCGCTCGTCGCGATCCTCACCGAACCGCGCAACGCTTTGACCAAGCAGTACGTCCGGCTGTTCGAGATCGACGGCGTTGAGCTCGAGTTCAGCCAGGAGGCGAGCGAGGCTATGGCCGATCTCGCGCTGGCCCGCGGCACGGGCGCTCGTGGTCTGCGCTCGATCATCGAGGCAGTGCTCGAGCCCGTCATGTACGAGATCCCTAGTCGTGACGATGTCGCCAAGGTCATCGTCAACGCGGCGACGGTTGCGGGAAATGAAGGTCCGCAGATCCTGACTCACGCCGAAGTGGCCAAGAAGGCTTCCTAGTCGTGCCGGTCGCTTTCCCGCTAGGTTGGGCGAATGACCTTTGTGGACATCACCCTGCTCGGTGCGACCGGCTTCACGGGCGAGCTGACGGCCAAGTACCTGTCGACGAATCTTCCCGAAGGTGCCACCTGGGCGGTCGCAGGACGTAACGCCGCCAAGCTCCAGGCCGTGATCGACTCCATCACAGCCGCCGGGGGCGTCGAGCCGTCCGTCGTGATCGCCGATACCGAAGACGCGATCTCGATGCGGGCCATGGCCACCCGCACGCGTGTTCTCATCACGACAGTCGGCCCGTATGTGCGCCACGGCGAGCCTGCGGTCAAGGCTGCGGTCGAAGCAGGCATCGCCTACGTCGACCTGACGGGCGAGTCGGAGTTCGTCGACCAGATGTGGCTCAAGTACCACGCCAAAGCGCAGGAGACTGGTGCGCGGCTCGTCCACGCCTGTGGCTTCGACTCGATCCCCTACGACCTTGGCGTCCTGTACACAGTCGAGCAGATGCCCGAGGGCGTGCCGCTCGACGTCAAGGGCTACATCCGCGCGGGAGGTACCGCCTCAGGTGGCACGTATCACTCGGCCATCGGAGCATTCTCACGCATCCGCCAGTCGACCAAGACGGCGGCTCAGCGCCGCAAGCACGAAGCACGTCCGACCGGCCGCAGCATCAAGGGCAGCGGCAAGCTCGGCCGCGGTCCCGACGGAGCTGGATGGGCGCTGCCCTTACCGACGATCGATCCGCAGATCGTGCTGCGATCGGCACGGGAGCTCGAGCGGTATGGGCCGGAGTTCACTTACTCGCACTTCGCCCAGTTCAAGAAGCTGACGATGCTGGCAGCGACCATCGTGGGCGGCAGCGCCTTGATCGCGGGGGCGCAGCTCCCACCGACGCGCAGCCTGCTGCTGAAGCTTAAGTCGCAGGGCGACGGGCCCGACGAGGAGAAGCGTGCCAAGTCGTGGTTCAGGCTGCGCCTCGTCGCCACGGGCGGGGGCAAGAACCTCACGACCGAGGTGAGCGGCGGCGATCCTGGCTACACCGAGACCGCCAAGATGCTCAGTGAGTCGGCGCTGTGCCTGGCCTTCGACGACCTCCCGGAGGTGTCGGGACAGACCACGACAGCCGTCGCGATGGGGCAGCACCTCATCGACCGACTCCAGGCCGCAGGCATCACCTTTCGCACCCTCTAGCCTTCCGCGCGCCGGGACGGGCTATCGGGACGCAAGAATCTGGGTCTTTCCGCTCCTGAGCGGACGAACCCAGATTCTTCTGTCTAAGCGGCCGGGACTGCCTCGACCGTGAAGCCGTCAGACTCGCCGGGTGTCAGCGTTGGCTCAGCGGTGACTCGCCCAGCGGCGAGGACATCGGCCATCGCCAACGCCAGCAGATCGAGCTCGGTCTGCGATGCCGTCACGGTGAGGGCTTTGATCTCGGTCTTCTGGCTGACCTTGGCGGTCGACTTGGCGCCACGAATGTCGGCGAGGACGCTTGCGGCCGCCGTCAGCACGCGTGGATCTTGTTCGGGTGTCGTCAGATCGGTCGTGTTGACGGGCCAACTCGCGCGGTGGATCGAACCTTCCTGCCACCACGACCACACCTCTTCGGTCACGTAGGGCAAGAACGGTGCCAGCAGGCGCAGCTGCGTCGACAGGGCGAGCACGAATGCGCTCTTGGCCGAGGCGCCGCCTGCGTCATTGCGTCGCGAACGCTCCTTGACGAGCTCGAGATAGTCATCGCAGAAGTCCCAGAAGAACTTCTCTGTGATCTCGAGGGCAGTGGTGTAGTCGAGCTCTTCGAATGCCGCGGTGGCCTCGTCGACCACCAGACGCAGCTTGCTGAGCATTGCCAGGTCGATCGGCTCGGTGACCCGGGCCGGGTCGAGGTGCGATGCATCGGCACCGAGGCCGTATGCCTCCTCGGCAGCCAGCACGAACTTGCTGGCGTTGAGCACTTTCATGGCCAGGCGGCGGCCGACCTTCATCTGTGCCTCGTCGAACGGTGAGTCGGCGCCGGGACGAGCGCCCGCAGCACGCCAGCGTACGGCGTCGGCGCCGTACTTGGTCAGGATCTCGTCGGGGACGACGACATTGCCCTTGGACTTACTCATCTTCTTGCGATCGGGGTCGACCACGAATCCGGACAGCGCCGTGTTGTGCCACGGGATGCTCCCGTGCTCGAGGTGCGAGCGCACGACGGTTGAGAAGAGCCAGGTGCGGATGATGTCATGGCCCTGCGGGCGCAGGTCCATGGGGAACGTCTTGGCGAACAGCTCGGGATCGCGCTCCCAACCACACACGATCTGCGGCGTGAGCGATGAGGTCGCCCAGGTGTCGAGTACGTCGGGATCGGCCATGAAACCTCCGGCCTGTCCGCGCTGGGAGTCTTCGAATCCGGGGGGAGCCTGCGACGCGGGGTCGACCGGGAGGCTGGCCTCGTCGGCGAGGATCGGCTGGTCGTACTCGGGCTCGCCGGCTGCATCGAGGCGGTACCAGACCGGGAACGGGATGCCGAAGAACCGCTGGCGCGAGACAAGCCAGTCGCCGTTGAGCCCGTCGATCCAGTTGGTCAACCGTGACTGCATGTACTGGGGAACCCAGTTGATCTCGTCGCCGCGGGCGACCAGATCGCGGCGCAGATCAGCTGACCGTCCACCGTTGGTGATGTACCACTGGCGGGTCGAGACGATCTCGAGCGGCTTGTCGCCCCGCTCGTAGAAGTTGGCCATGCGCTGGGTGGGCTTGGGATCGCCATCGAGATCGCCCGATGCCTTGAGCGCCTCGACCGTGAGCTCGCGCGCGGAGAACGTCGTCTTGCCTGCGAGCGAGGCGTACAGCTCGCGGCCGCTCTCGGTGGAGATCCACTCGGGAGCGTCGGGCAGGATGCGGCCGTCACGGCCGATGATCGTGCGGTTGGGCAGCTGCAGCTCGCGCCACCAGATGACGTCGGTGAGGTCGCCGAACGTGCAACACATCACGACGCCCGAACCCTTTTCGGGATCGGCGGCCGTGTGGGCCACAACAGGCACCTCGACGCCGAACAGCGGCGACGTCACGGTGGTGCCGAAGAGAGGCTTGAACCGCTCGTCGTCGGGGTGCGCGATGAGCGCGACACACGCGCCGATCAGCTCGGGACGCGTGGTCTCGATGTAAATGGGGGGGCCTGCGGCCCCGTCGGATTCAGTGCTCGGGTGAAAAGCAACTCGGTGATATGCCCCCGGGTACTCGCGGGCCTCGAGCTCGGCCTGGGCGACCGCGGTCTGGTAGGTGACGTCCCACAGCGTCGGTGCGTCTTGCTGGTACGCCTCGCCGCGCGCGATGTTGCGCAGGAAGGCGCGCTGCGACACGGTCTGCGACGCGTGACCGATCGTGGTGTACTGCTGCGCCCAGTCGACGCTGAGGCCCAGGGTGCGCCACAGCTGCTCGAAGACCTTCTCGTCCTCTTCGACGAGCTCATTGCACAGCTCGACGAAGTTGCGGCGGCTGATCGGGATCTGGCGCTTGGGGTCGGGCTTCTCGGGTGCCGTGAACTCCGCGTCATAGGGCAGCGTGGGATCGCAGCGGACGCCGAAGTAGTTCTGCACCCGGCGCTCGGTCGGCAGACCGTTGTCGTCCCAACCCATGGGGTAGAAGACTTCTTTGCCGCGCATGCGCTGATAGCGCGCGATGAGGTCGGTGTGCGTGTACGAGAACACGTGACCCACGTGCAGCGACCCGGAGACAGTCGGGGGAGGTGTGTCGATCGAGAAGATCTCATCGCGCGTCTTGGTGCGGTCGAAGGCATACGTGCCCTGCTCGGCCCATCGGGCCGACCAAGTCGCCTCGAGACCTTCGAGGACGGGCTTCTCGGGGACGCCGGCCGCACCACTGAAATTGTCGAGTTCGCTAGTCACAACGGTCGAGTCTAGGCGTGCGGAGAGACCGTTGTCTCTTCGGGCACGGGCTCGGCGGGGTGCTCAGGCACGTCATGCTTCTGCGCGAGCTGGCTGGGCCACCAGATGTGCCGACCGATGTCGAGGTTGAGCGCCGTGACCAGCACGGACCGCACGATGATGGTGTCGAGCAGGACGCCGAGCGCCACGGCGAATCCGAGCTCTGCCAGGAATACGATCGGCAGCGTCGCGAGGGCCGTGAACGTGCCAGCCAGCACGAATCCGGCCGACGTGATGACGCCGCCGGTCGCGGCCAGGCCGATGAGGGCACCGCGGCGCGTGCCGAACTTGAGCGACTCCTCGCGCACGCGGGTCATCAAGAAGATGTTGTAGTCGATGCCCAAGGCCACGAGGAATACGAAGGCGAACAACGGGAACGAGGAGTCGGCACCCTCGAAGCCGAAGATGTGCCGGAATATCAGCGCGCTGATGCCAATTGCTGCGGCGAATGACACCACGACCGTCACCAACAAGATCAACGGTGCCGCGATGGACCGCAGCAGGACCGCGAGGACTATCAACACGACGAGCAAGATGATCGGAATGATGAGCCGGTTGTCGGCCGAGGAGGCCGCTTGGACGTCTTTGTTCACGGCGGTGTTGCCGCCGACCAGGGCGTCGGCACCCTCAACCTTGTGCACTGCATCGCGGACCCGATCGATCGTGGAGAAGGCGGTCTTCGAGTCGGGAGCCGAGGTCAGGGTGCCCTCGAGATAGGCGACGGGACTGCCAGCAGGACTCTTGATCTCGACCGAAACCGGGTCGATGCC
>JBBSSC010000179.1:0-5228 GCA_038242465.1 Propionibacteriales bacterium
GAGCGGCGTTGTCACAGCCATGGCGCTCCCGGGGCAGAAATGGAACCTAAGTTCCGCTTACTGTACGCCTAAGCGGAAGCCCTCCTCCACATGGGTGACGATTCCGCGGGCGAAGCGGAAAACGTCTTCCGTTCCAGTACGGTGGGCGCATGGACACTGAGTCGGGTAGCGGGTGTGCCGAGCGCCCCCTGCGTCGTGATGCGGCTCGCAATCGCGAGCTGATCCTTGCGACGGCGGCCGCGGTGTTCGCCGAGCACGGTCTCGAAGCCGGCTACGAGGAAATCGCGCGCCGGGCAGGCATCGGGGTCGGGACGGTCTACCGCCGGTTTCCCGAGCGTGCCGAGCTCGTGCGAGCCCTGTTCGAGTCGCGGATCGAGGAGGTCGTCGCAATCGCCGAACGGGCTGCCGAGCAGGAGGATGCCTTCACCGGCATCGCGTGTTTTCTCGAGCAGACGCTCGCGCACCAGGTTGCCGATCGCGGTCTTCAGGAGGTTATGGTCGGTGCGATCTCCCAAGACGTCCACCGCATGATCGGTCGCGAGCGGCTCGGCCCCATCCTCGAGAGCCTGATCGAGCGGGCGCAGTCCGACGGCACGTTGCGCGCCGACGTGGGCGCGACCGACCTCGGTCTGCAACTCATGGTCATGAGCTCGATGTCGATCCCCGCGCAGCCCGATCTCTGGCGCCGGTACCTCGCGCTCCTCCTCGATGGACTGCGTGCCCGTCCCGGCCAGGAGCCGCTCCCGCTAGTAGCCCCTGAGACCGAGGCAACCTACGTCTTGATGTGCAATCTGCAGCGCCGCTGACCGGGGGACCGGAAAATCTGGGTTTGTCAGAATCTGGGTTTGTCCGCTCCAGAGCGGACAAACCCAGATTTTTCCGTCTTCCCAGGCGCTCACGACGGGGATGTGGAGCGGCGCAGTTGATCCTTGACCAGAGGGCGTTGACGTCGGATCGCATATGAGCTGAAGATCAGCGTGCGCCGACCGTCGATCGTGATCTCGTTGAGCCGGAAGAGGTCGCCGTACCAGTTCTCGACATCCATGTGCGGGATGCCGTGCACCTCGCAGGCCAGGTTGAATTCCTCCCACCACACGTCGAGGTAGTACCGGCCATCGCTGCGCTGTACGACGGACTGCCGGTCGGGGCGGGGGAGGTTCAGCTCCTGGACGATCTGGTCGAAATCCCGCTCGGGAAGCGACTGGATTCCGCCCGCCGCATCGAGATATGACTCGACGATGAGTCCGCGGTGGCGGCATGCGCCCCGGCGGCTCAACGCCTCGCGCAGCATCCGGGGCGCCACGATGCCCTTCTGTGCGGCAGCCAGGACGATCTCTCGTGCGCGCTTCTCCTGCTCCTCCCACGAGGCGGCGTCGATGACGCTGCGCACGGGCCGTGTCCTGGGAGGGGTGCGGAGTGGGTGCACGTCGCGGCTGTCGAGGTAGGTGGACCAGTGCAGCTCGACGTCCTCGAACTCGAAGGGTGACGCACCCATGGGAGAGACAACGACGGGCTTGCCGGGACGGAAGGCGTCGAACTTGTCGTGATTCAGCGCGCTAAGCCCGCCGAGCACCGAGCCGTCTGCCGCTGCGAGCAGCGCCACCCAGTCGCGTTGCACCGGCGTGAGCGGCCCGTTGTGATTCACAAAGACGCCGCGCGCGGGCCGCTGCCAATTACCGGCGCCGACCAGCGCGTACAACTGGTGCCGAGTCATGATCATCAGCGCCTGCGCGCGAGTTATGACGCCGTGCTGATCGGCGAGAAACGACGGGACAGCAAGCTCAGGAAGCGCAGACATCCCCCCACAGTCCAGGAGAAAAAGCGTAAGTAAGCGCGTCAAGGTCAGCCTGTGGAGAACAAGGCCCCGGAGGCAACCTGTGGAAACGGAAAAATCTGGGTTCATCCGCTCTGGAGCGGACGAACCCAGATTTTCAGGTCGGCTGGCCGGACGGACGAACCCAGATTTTCAGGTCCCCCTGGTCAGGGCTGGCGGGAGATCGTGACCATCTCTTCGCGGTCGACGACCTTGATGCGGGTGCGGTCGACGGCTTCGCCGAGGGCGATCTCGTGCTCGTCGAGCTTCTCCCAGCCTTCCCACGTCGTGTACTGGATGCCGCGGCCTGAGAGGTAAGCGTCGACGTCCTCACGCGACGGGTTGCTGGGTGCCTGCAGCTGGTCGGCATCCTCCAGGAGTAGACGGACCGTCTCGGCAGCATCGGACTTGGTGTGCCCGATCAGGCCGACGGGACCGCGCTTGATCCAGCCCGTGACATATGCGCCGGGAAGCGGCTCGCCGTCGATGTCGATGACGCGGCCACCGTCGTTGGGGACCGTCGCGGTGTTGTTGTCGAACGGGATGCCGGCGAGGTTGTCAGAGCGGTAGCCGACCGCGCGGTACACGGCTTGCACGGGCCAGTCCTGGAACTCGCCGGTGCCACGGGCGTTGCCCGTGCCGTCGAGCTCGGTGACCTCGGTACGCAGGCCGACGACCTGGCCGTCCTGGCCGAGAACCTCGACGGGGTTCTGGCAGAAGTGGATGTGGATACGGTGATCGGCGCCCGAGGGCTCCTTGGCCAGATAGTTTTGCAGCACGTCGACGACGAGCTTGACGCTCTTCGAGGCCCGGATCGAGTCCATCGATCCCTCGTCGAGCTCGAAGCCCTCGGGGTGAACGATGACATCGACGTTGGGGGAGTGTGACAGCTCGCGCAGCTCCATCGGCGTGAACTTGACCTGCGCGGGACCGCGGCGGGCGAAGACGTGGACATCCTTGGCGGCATTGGCTTTGAGCCCGGCGTAGACGTTCTGCGGGATCTCGGTCACGAGCTGCTCATCGGCGGTCTTGGCCAGCATGCGAGCGACGTCGAGGCCGACGTTGCCGACGCCGAGCACTGCGACTGACTTGGCATGCGGCTCAAAAGCCCACTCGCGGGGAACATCGGGATGTCCGTCGTACCAGTAGACGAAGTCGGCCGCGCCGAACGAGCCCTTGAGTTCGATTCCGGGGATGTCAAGATCGCGGTCGGCGCGGGCGCCGGTTGCGAAGATCACGGCGTCGTAGAACTGCTGCAGGTGGTCGAGCTTCAGATCGGCACCGTAGTTGACGTTGCCGAAGAAGCGGATCGCATCATTCGACAGAACGCGCTTGAGTGCTTTGACGATCTCCTTGATGCGCGGATGGTCCGGCGCGACGCCGTACCGGATGAGTCCGAACGGTGTGGGATCGCGGTCGAGGATGTCGATCGTGACATCGACGCCCTCGGCTTTCGTGAGGATGTCAGCGGCATAGATGCCCGCCGGTCCAGCGCCGATGACGGCTACTCGCAACTGCCTGCTCATTCACTGCTCCTGGGGGAGGGACACCATTGCCTTAGGTGAGCCTAAGAGACGCAACCAAGGACGAGAAATCCGTCTTGCGATACGAACGCTTGGACGGTGACGGGCATCACACCGCGTAGGTGGTGGTTTGGTCGTCGGCGGTCCGTTGCCTGGTCAACCCGCCGCCCGACGGGTGTCGCCGCATCGCACTAGGTTGAGGATATGACTTCCGCCGTCGTCGTGGGCTCCGGCCCCAATGGGCTATCCGCCGCCGTCGTCCTGGCCCGCGCCGGCATTGATGTGACGGTGTTGGAGGCCGAGGACGAGATCGGCGGCGGCACTCGCTCGGCCGATCTCAACGTCCCCGGGGTCCTGCACGACATCTGCTCGGCCACACATCCGACGGGCGTCGCATCCCCGTTCTTCGCGTCCCTGGGCCTTGAGAAGCATGGGCTTGAGTGGCTCTGGCCCGAGGTCGATGCTGTGCACCCGCTCGACGGCGGACGCGCTGGCGTCCTGTTTCGCGATCTCGACCGCACGGTCGAGGGTCTGGGCGACGACGGTCCGGCATGGCGGCGGCTGTTCGGCCCGCTGGCCGAGCACAGCGACGAGCTCATCGAAGAGATCTTCGGTCCCATCATCCACGTGCCCAAGCACCCCATCCTGCTCGCTAAGTTCGGCCTGCGTGCGCTGCAGCCTGCGTCGTGGATCGCGCGCCGCTGGAAGACCGACGAGGCCCGTGCGCTGTTCGGGGGCATGGCCTCGCATGCGATCCATCCGCTGCAGCGACCGACGACGGGTGGCCTCGGCCTGATGTTCGGGATGACGAGCCACGCGTACGGCTGGCCCGTGGCCAAGGGCGGGTCGCGGTCGATCGCCCACGCTCTCGCCGCCGACATCGTCGAGCACGGTGGTCGCATAGAGACGGGCCATCGGGTCACCGAGATGCCGCAGGCCGACATCGTCATCTTCGACACGACGCCGCAGACCGTCCTCGCCGTCGCAGGTGATCGTCTCCCCGCCCGAGTTAGCCGCCCCCTCAAGAAATGGCGCACGGGGCCGGGCATCTTCAAGGTCGACTTCGCCGTCGAGGGCCATGTGCCGTGGGCCAACGAGTGGGCGCGCAAGGCTGGCACGGTGCACCTCGCGGGCACCTTCGAAGAGCTCAACGCCGCGGAGCGCGCGGTCCACGCCGGGCGCATGCCGGATCGTCCGTTCGTCCTGCTCTGTCAGCAGTACCTTGCCGATCCCGGGCGCTCGGCCGGCAACGTCAATCCCATCTGGGCATACGCCCACGTGCCGGCGGGCTACACGGGCGATGCGACCGAGGCCGTCATCACGCAGATCGAGCGGTTCGCGCCGGGTTTCCGCGATCAGATCGTCGCTCAGACCACCGCGGGCCCGGCCCAGATCGAGGCGCACAACGCCAACTACATCGGCGGCGACATCGCGGGCGGTGCCAACGATCCCTGGCAGCTCGTGATGCGTCCAAGAATGTCGCCCAATCCTTATTCGTTGGGCGTCAAGGGGCTGTACATCTGCTCGGCGTCGACGCCTCCCGGCGGTGGCGTCCACGGGATGGGTGGCTATCACGCGGCAACCCGCGCTGTGGCCGACCTGTGAGAATGTCCGTCGGGGAACTGGTCTTGGCGCGTCGCCGTTCTACCGATTGAACCTTCATCCATCTTGCCGAGCTCAGGAGCCCGACCGATGAACCTGCCCGCACACCATCTCCGTGCCCAGAAGAAGCTGCTCTCCGTCGCGGCGGCTGCCACGGTCATGCTGCTCACGGCCGCGTGCGGCTCGAGCGATGACGCTCCGGCCGACACATCCGCTCCCGCTACCAGTTCGTCCGAGCCTGCGTCCGCCCCCGACAGCGCATCCACCGGCACGTACGACGACGGCGACTA
>JBBSSC010000180.1:0-5193 GCA_038242465.1 Propionibacteriales bacterium
AGCGAGGCGATAGCGGTACGCCGGATCGTCACGGCGCAGCGGCACCGAGTTGGGCCGGGTGCGGTACGCGATGTACAGATTGCCCACGACGAAAAGGGCGAACACGACTCCCATCACGATGAACAGCGTGATCCGCGCGAACAGCACGCTGCGGAACACCTCGCTATAGCCGACCGACTTGAACCACAGACGGTCGGTCCAGACGCTTGTGAAGATCGAGCCCAGGAAGAGCAGGACCGCCAGTGTGATCAGGGTCGGGACCAGGACCTTTGAACGTCGGCCGCCGGACGGGCGGACCGGGCGTGGTCGGGGTGTTCCGAAGATGTCGCTCACGGGTCTCCTGGGTAGGGGTGAAACTAGAACTCTATGACAATGTGGCGCGAAGGTGCTCGATCAAGCCGGGCACCAGATCCGGCCCTTCCAGCAGCTCGGCGTCGAGGGGCTCACGAGCACGGACCGCGCTGTGCGATTTGCCGTCTCGGGTCACTGCTGCGACAAGTCGAACTTCTCGACGGTCGGGGTGTACCGCGGCAGCGGCAAGCAGGGCTTCGGGATCGTCGGGAAGCGACTCTTCGGCCTCCGGCGGAAGCATTACGCGCTCGATCACGGCAGCACAGCCGACGACGGCATCGGGCCACTCGATCTCGGTGAGCAGATCCTCCAGCTCACGGGAGCCGTCGAGCTCCTGCTCGACCGGTGTGATGCTGTCAGGGTCGTCGGACAGCTGACCCGCGAGCGCTGGCTCACGCGCGATGAGATCGGCGGTTGGGACGAGCGCGAACAGACGTGGCGACTGATCCCAGCCCTCCGCGCCGACGTGGGACTCCACCTCGCGGGCGGCCTGGCGCAGCGGGGAGTCGGGCATCAGCTGCATGTCGGTACTTTCGCGTCGGAGTCTTTTGCGAGCGCCTCGAGCGAGGAGATCGCATCGTCGAGCTTCGTGATCTTGACCAGGTTGAGGCCGTCGTCGTCGCCTTCGATGGCCTCGGCACAGTTGGCCGCCGGGACCAGGAAGATCGACGCGTCCGCATTGGCCGCGCCGCGCATCTTCTGTCGGATGCCGCCGATCGGGCCGACGACGCCGTCGGCGTCGATCTCGCCCGTGCCGGCGATCTTCTTGCCGCCCGTCAGCTCTCCGGGAGTGAGCTTGTCGTAGATCGCTAGCGCGAACATCGTGCCAGCGCTCGGCCCGCCGATCTCACGGCCGACGTTGTTGTTGATCTCGATCGGGAATGTGTATGTCGTGCCCAGCGAGACACCGATACGAGGAACCGCCGGGTCATCCGCATCGGGACGCGTGACGATCGAGAAGGTCTTGGACGTACCCTTGCGCTCGACCGTCAGCTCGACGGGTTGGCCGGGCTTCTTGGCACCGATCGCGGCGACGGCCGCCTCGGCGGTCGTCACGGCTGCCCCGTCGATATCCGTCACGACATCGCCTGACTCGAGCATCGAGGCGGCAGCGCCGTTGGGACTGACGCCTGCAATCTGGGGCCGTTCCTCGACGGTATAGCCCGCTGCTCGCAGTGCCGCGACGCGCGACGAGTCTTTGGATCCGTCGAGTTGCGCAGCCGACTCCTGCGTCGACTGCTTGGCGCTCTGGTTGTCGGGATACACCAGCGACTTGGGTACGACAGCGACGTCACGATTGAAGTACGCCACTGCAGCATCCACGAGGGAGAGATTGGCGTCGGCACGCGTCACCGAGACCGTCGTGAAGTCGAGCGAGCCGGACGTCGGGTAGGTCTTGACGCCCTCGCCGAACGTGAACATCGGCTGCTCGTTGAACGCGCCGAGTGTGTCGAATGCCGGACCTGGACGCATCGTCACATAAGGCACCGGCACGAGGTATGCGACGCAGGTCAGCACGATCAGCGAGATCGTCGCCACCACCATCGTGGAATAGCGACGGCTCAGCCGGGTGGGGTCGGACACACGGTGAAGCCTAGTGACTCGCGGCAACCTAGGTGGGATGGACCCACTCGGAGCCCCCTGAGAGGAAGGTCTGGTGCTTCCAGACCGGAACATCCGTCTTGAGCTCGTCTATCAGCCGGCGGCACGCCTCGAAGGCATCAGCGCGGTGGGCGGCCGACGCCGCGACGACAACGGCTAGATCGCCGATGCTCAGATCGCCGACGCGGTGCACGCCCGCCAGCGCGACGACATCGCACTCGGAGGCGATGCGTTCAGCGACCTCGCGCAGCCGCTCTACAGCCGTCGGATGACAGGAGTAGCCGAGCCCGGCGACGTCCTGGCCCGCATCGTGATCGCGGACGGTGCCGATAAAGACACAGATCCCCCCGGCTGCAGCATCGGTGACAGTCTCGTAGACCTCATCGAGGCTGAGCGGGGTCTGGCGGATGTCGACGAGGCGGACGGCGGTCATAGAGATTCATCGTAAGGCGAACACCGAGCGCATGGCGCCCCTGGCAGGACTCGGTAGTGTTGACACATGGCCGATGATGACAAGGAAGAGCCCCAGAACCCTTTCGCGGGTACCCCGATGGAGCAGCTGTTTGGCGCGTTCTCTGACGGCCAAGTCGACATGAGCCAGATTATGGGCCAGATGCAGAAGATGTTCGCGCCGCATGAGGGCAGCGTCAACTTCGATCTGGCCAAGGACGTCGCCCGCCACACGCTCGCGGCAGCCGGCCCCGATCCCAGCCCCAACTCCGCGCAGCAGAGGGCCGTCGGCGACGCCGTCCAGCTCGCCGAGATGTGGCTCGACACCGCGACATCTATGACGCCCGGTGCAACCACCGCGGCCGCTTGGAGCCGGGCCGCGTGGATCGAAGCCACCGCTCCCATGTGGCAGCAGCTCATCGAGCCCATCGCTGCGCACGTCGTCAAGGCCATGAGCGATGCACTCCCCGAGGACGCCAAAGCCATGGCTGCCCCCCTCATGGGCATGCTGTCCCAGGCTGGCGGCGCGATGTTCGGTCAACAGGTGGGCCAGGCCCTCGGCGGACTCGCCGGCGAGGTCGTGTCGTCCACCGACATCGGTCTGCCGCTCGGTACCGACCGCGTCGCGGCAATCCTTCCCGCTGGCGTCGAAGCCTTCGGCCAGGGCCTCGAGCACCCCGCCTCCGATGTCCTGCTGTACATCGCGCTTCGCGAGTGCGCCCACCACCGCCTGTTTCACCACTCCCCCTGGCTCCAATCGGCGATGGTCGGTGCCATCGAGGAGTACGGCCGCGGAACACGCATCGACGTCGCGGGCATCGAGGCGCAGATGCGCGATCTCGATCCGTCCCGCCCCGAGGTCCTGCAGGACGCGCTGTCCGGCGGTCTGTTCGACCCCGAGCCAACGCCCGATCAGCAGCGCGCCCTCGACCGCCTCGAGACCCTTCTCGCGCTGATCGAGGGCTGGGTCGATGAGGTCGTCTCGCAGGCGACCAAGGACCGCATGCCCGCCGCCGCCCCGCTGGCCGAGGCCATGCGCCGCCGCCGCGCGACGGGTGGCCCCGCCGAGCAGACCTTCGCCGCGCTGGTGGGGCTCGAGCTTCGCCCCCGCAAACTGCGCGAGGCCACGAGCCTATGGGCCGCCTTGCGCGACCGACAGGGTCCCGATGCCCGCGATGCGCCGTGGAGCCACCCCGATCTGATGCCCATCGCGTCCGATCTCGATGATCCGCTGGGCTTCGCCCAGGGCCAGGATCGCGCGCAGAGCGATGCCGACTTCGATACCGCACTCGGCGAGCTGCTCGATCGTAAGGACACCGACGAGTGACACTGCGCGACGACGCGCGCGACGTCATCACCGGCTGGACGGCGCCCGATGCCGAGCAGGACACGCTACGACAGGCCTACCTCGCTCATCTCGACCAGCATCCTGACGCCATGAGTCGCGACTGCCATCCTGATCACCTCACAGCGAGCGTCCTGATTGTCGACCACCTGGGCAGCAAGGTACTACTGACGCTGCACCGTCGTCTCCAGCGCTGGTTGCAGACAGGCGGACACTGCGAGTCCCACGACATCTCGCTAACCGAAGCCGCTCTGCGTGAAGGCCGCGAGGAGAGCGGTATCCACGCCCTGGCGATTGATCCCGTCCCGGTGCTCCTGTCGCGACACGAGGTGCCCTGCGCCCCCATCCGACCTTCGCACCATCTCGACGTCCAGTTCGTTGCCGTGGCCCCACAGGGCGCTCAGCACGTCATCAGCGACGAGTCGGAGGATCTGGCCTGGTTCGACGTCGACGACCTGCCAGAGCAGACCGATCAGTCTGTGCGCGATCTCATTGTTGCTGCCACGACACGCCTTCGAGAAAGCCTTTAGCCTTCGCGGTCTCGGGAAATCCATCGACTAGCGCCCAGAAGCGATCGCTGTGATTGGGCTCGATCAGGTGAGCGAGCTCGTGGACCAGCACGTAATCCACGATGTATGGCGGCATGCCCTTGAGCCGGTGCGACAGCCGGATGCTGCGGTCGGTGCTCGAGCAGGAGCCCCAGCGCTTGTCCATGTTGGTCACCCAGCGCACTGATGAAGGCACTGCTTGACCGTCGAACCATCTTCGCGACAGCTCGGCGGCCCGGGTCAGCAGCTCGCCATCGCTAGGTCGAACACGTCGCTCACGGCGGTCGAGCCGTGCGACGAGGCTCCGGACGTGCTCATCCTCAGCTGTCTTGGACAGGTGCGCCGGCATCAGAACGATCGTCTTGTCGCCTTCGCGGTATGCGCGCACCGTGCGCGTGCGGCGGCTACTGCGGCGAATTTCGACCTCGTTCATGGGGGCAATTATCCCGGATCGGGCGCCACCAACTTTCCACAACGCAAGCCCGGGCGCGTCGGCTGGTCACAGAGGGGCGATGGTCGCATGACTGAATCTCGTACACAGGTTTTCCACCGGCTCGTCCACAAGCATCCTCGGCGTTCCCCACAACTTGTCCCCAATCTTGTCCACAAGCGTGGACAACAGCCATGTAACTCAGGTTTGCGCTGCCATCCCAGGCGATAAATTCCTGCCATAACAGGCCTGCTGTTGGTGCCGAGTCAGCTAAACGGGGAAAACAGAGAGCGGAGGGTCCGAACGAATCGGACCCTCCGCGAGATCTGGGGAAGTGGCGCTGCGGGACGCGAGTCCCGCGGATCGAGCTAGGCCTTGCCGAGAATTCGGTTCAGCTTGGTGCTGCAGACTGGGCAAATACCCTTCGCCATGCGAGTGCCCTTGTCACTGACGTGGACCTCTCCGGA
>JBBSSC010000181.1:0-5177 GCA_038242465.1 Propionibacteriales bacterium
CGGCACCGACCGTGATGGTCTCGCCGTGCCCCAGCACCGCGAGCTGACCCGAACGGATGGGCCGGCGGTCGCGGCCCACGTAGCCCGCGCCGCCCATGACGTAGACGAGGGCGTTGAAGTCGGTGCGCCACGGCACCGTCATCTCGGCTCCGGGAAGCACCGTCGTGTGAACCATCGCCATCGGGGTGTGGGTCGAGCCCGGACCCTTGACGCCGTCGACCTCACCCGCGATGACCCGCAGAAGCGCACCCGCGTCCGGCGTCGACGCGAGACCGACATCGGTGCCGCGGATGTCTTGGTAGTGCGGCGGAAGCCACTTGTCAGCCTTCGGCAGGTTGACCCACAACTGCAGGCCATGGAACACGCCACCCTTGCTGACGAGCCACTCCGGCGGCGTCTCGATGTGGAGCAGGCCGCTGCCAGCCGTCATCCACTGCGTGTCGCCATCGGTGATCGAGCCGCCACCGCCATGTGTGTCCTGGTGGTCCATGACGCCGTCGATCATGTAGGTCACGGTCTCGAAGCCGCGGTGCGGATGCCACGGCGTGCCCTTTGGCTCACCGGGCTGGTACTCGACCTCGCCCATCTGGTCCATGTGGATAAACGGATCGAGCTTCGCGGCGTCGACACCGGCAAATGCGCGGTGGACGGGGAAGCCCTCACCCTCGTAACCCGTCGGGGCCGTGGTGACGCTGATGGGCGCGCGGTCCTCGGTCTGCGTCCGCGTCGCGATAACCCTCGGCAGGACGGTCCAGTCGGCAACATTCACAGCAGGCATCGTGTGCTCCCTTGGTAGATCTCCAAAGTAGTACAATATTCAACTATCCACAACCCGGACCCAGATAGCCTTGCAAGATGAAGCACGATGTCGTGATCGTCGGCGGCGGGCACAATGCCCTCGTCGCAGCGACGTACCTCGCCCGCGCAGGTCTGGATGTCGTGGTGCTCGAACGACTCCCGCACGTCGGCGGCGCCGCGGTCAGCGCCCAGACGTTCGATGGCCTCGATGCCCGCCTCTCGCGTTTCTCCTACCTCGTGAGCCTGATGCCCCAGGAGCTGATCGACGAGCTGGGCCTGCGGCTCGAGTTGCGGTCGCGCGCCACCGCTTCGTACACCCCCTACGACGGCGGGGGGCTGCTCGTCGAGACGGTCGCCGGACCACTGACCGAAGCATCTTTCCGGGACCTGACCGGATCCGACGACGAGCTGACGGCGTGGCGCTCGTTCTACGCCGAGATCGCCACGGTCGCCGAAGCCATCGCACCGACCCTGCTCTCACCCCTGCCCCACATCGGCAACCTCCGCGACCTCGTCGAGATGCCGATCTGGACGGATCTGGTCGACGAGCCGCTCGGCACCGCGATCGAGCGCCGCTTCTCTCACGATCTCGTGCGTGGAGTCGTCGCGACGGATGCGCTGATCGGCACCTTCGCCTCCCTGCACGATCCGTCGCTGATCCAGAACCGCTGCTTCCTGTACCACCTGATCGGCAACGGCACCGGCGAGTGGCGCGTACCCGTGGGCGGCATGGGCGCCGTCAGCAGCGAGCTCGAGCGGGTCGCGCGCGAGGCCGGCGCCCGCATCCTGACGGGTCACACCGTCGCAGACCTCGCTGCTTCGACCGACGGAGTCGTGGCCTCAGGCGACGGATTTCGGATCACGGCGGACTGGGCGCTCAGCGGCGTCGCACCCTACGTTCTGGCCGGCCTGCTCGGCGAAGCTTTGCCAGCCAAGCCGTCCGGCTCGCAGTTCAAGATCAATGTGCTGGTCTCGCGTCTGCCCCAGCTGAGGTCGGGTGTCGATCCGGCAGTGGCATTCGCCGGGACGTTCCACCTCGGCGAGTCGATGAACGAGCTCGAAGTGGCCCACGCGCAGGCTTCGAGCGGCGTCCTGCCCGATCGGGCAGCCGGCGAGCTGTACTGCCACACGCTGACGGACCGCTCGATCCTCGGCCCCGAGCTCGCTGGGACGCACGCCCAGACCTTGACGTACTTCGGCCTCCACACGCCGTACGAGGTGCTACCCGACGACGCCGCGGCCGGACGTGCCTACGCCCAGTTCTTAACCGCGCTCGACCAGCACCTCGCCGAGCCGATCGAGCCCCTGATCCTCGGTGTCGAGCACAAGACCCCCGCCCAGATCGAACAGGCGCTCGCGATGCCCGGTGGCCACATCTTCCACGGCGATCTGCAGTGGCCATGGCTCGAGGAGGACGAACGTCCACGAACCGCCGCCGAGCGTTGGGGCGTATCGACGAGTCATCCGCGCGTCCTGCTGTGCGGCAGCGGAGCCCGCCGCGGAGGTGCAGTCAGCGGAATAGCAGGACACAACGCCGCGCATGCGATCCTCGCGCAGGGCCGATGAGACAGCTCCTCGGAGAGACTGCTAACGTTGCACCCGCTTCACGACGCGAAGTCGTAAGGCGGCATTAGCTCAATTGGCAGAGCAGCTGACTCTTAATCAGCGGGTTCGGGGTTCGAGTCCCTGATGCCGCACTGTGAAAGCCCCAGTCCTCGCCGAATGGGGCTTTTACTTTTCCCGGGAACTCTCCCGCCCCCGCACGAGTTGGTCTGGGGAAGGAAGAATCAGCCACGAGGAGCCATCCATGAAGTGTCCCACTGACGGTGCAACCCTCGTCATGAGCGAGCGTTCAGGTATCGAGATCGACTACTGCCCCGATTGTCGCGGCGTGTGGCTCGACCGAGGCGAGCTCGACAAGATCATCGACCGGGCCGCAGCCGATGCCCCGGCCCCAGTCGCAGCACCGCGACAGTACGCCGAGCCACGCTACGACGACCGGCCCCGTCACGACGATCGCTCCCGGCCCGCGCAGCAGCCGTACCGTAAGAAGAAGGAGCACTGGCTGTCGGAGCTTTTCGACTGACATGAAGATCCTGCTCACCGGGGGTACCGGGTACATCGGATGGACCGTCCTCACTGCGCTCCTGGAGGCCGGCCACGCCGTCACCGCCATCGTGCGCACCCACCCCTCGTCGCTGAAGCTCACCGACCAAGGCGCGACCTGCATCATCGGCGATCTCTTTGATGCGCAGTGGCTCGCCGCCGAGTTGCGCGGACATGACGCTGCGATCCACACTGCTGCCGGTGGGGACGAGCGCGACGCCGAGCTCAACGACTCCGTCATCACGGCCGCGATCGACGCCTTCTCCGGCACCGACAAGCCCTTCATCCACACCGGCGGCATCTGGACGTATGGAGCCAATTCCGCCATCTGCGAGGAGCACGAGCCCGACGCTCCTGCCATCTCCTCCTGGCGTGCGGCCGGCGAACGGCGTCTTCTCGAGTCCGGCGTCAAGGCCTCTGTCATCCAGCCCGGCATCGTCTACGGCAGGGGCAGCGGCATTCCCGCGATGCTCGTCGCCGCGGCAGCCGCCGATGGCGCGACGATACTGATCGGTAGCGGTGACCAGCACTGGCCCACAGTGCACGTCGATGATCTCGCCGAGCTGTACGTCCGCGCCCTCACACAAGCCCCCGGCGGCAAGGCGTACGTCGCCGTCAGCGGCGAGAACCCGACGGTCCGTGAGCTTGGTGAAGCCCTGAGCGACACCGTCGTCGCGGAGACCCCCGAAGCCACGATCGAGCGGCTCGGCGCATTCAGCGAGGCACTCCTGCTCGACCAGCAGGCCACCGGCACGCGCGCCAGGCACGAGCTGGGCTGGCTGCCGACGCGTCCCAGCCTCGTCGACCTGTTGCGTGCCGGCTACACGAGCGCCTGACCCGCCGTCAGCCCCGGCGCTTCGCTGTCAGCAGCAGATACTCCCAGTCCATCGTCCTGGTACCGGTGTCGAAGTGATGCTCGGCCGTGCCAGATCAGATGCGATGACATCTGCGCCAGCACGCGCCGCGGGGATCGCTGCATTGCCCGAGCCGGCAGCGACATCGAGCACATGCTGCCCCTTGCGGATGCTCAGTGCCTCGACGAGACGCGGGCCCGTGCTCGGGATGACCTCTGCGGCCACCGCCGGATAGCCCCCCAGTGACCACATGACTTTGTGCTTGGTCTTGACTGCGCGATCGGCCTGCGCCTCGTCGGTCTGATTGCTCATCTCGGTCTCCGTCCGGTAGTTGTCGCCAAGACACCAGAGTGCGCCGACCCGACGCCTAAATCACCCATGCAAGAGCAGAAAGTTGCCGAGGCCGGCGACAGCTGCGCGGCCTGTCAGGATCGACGCATGTGGATCGGGTGGATCGAGTTCGACATCGTGCTTGGCGACGTGCACTCGTTGAAGATGAAGCGTTCGATCGTTCGACCGCTCATCGCCGATCTGCGCCGCATCTTCATCGTCTCGGCGGCGGAGACGGGCAGCCTCGACCTGCACCGCCGGGCGGGCATCGGCATCAGCGTCATCGCGAGCGACAGCCGGCACATTATCGAGGTGCTCGACAAGGTCGAGGAGTATGTCGCGCGGCGTCCCGAGATCGAGCTGCTGTCGGCCGGCCGCGGACTGTTCTCGAGCCACGACGAGTGACGACGAGTGACGACTCAGGCGCTCCCGTACGGTACGCCCACGAGCCGGTAGCCGATGCCAGGATCGGTCAGAAAGATTGCGGGGCGTGACGGATCGTCCTCGAGCTTACGACGCAGCTGAGCGAAATAGACCCGCAGATAGTTGGTCTCCCGCTGGTAGCCGGGGCCCCACACCTCGTGCAGCAACTCGGCCTGCCGCACGAGTCGGCCCTCGCGCTGGGCCAACACCTCGACGATGTGCCACTCGGTCGGTGTGAGCCGCACCTCTGCGCCCCCGCGCGTCGCACGGCGCTCGGTGATGTCGAGGCGCACATCGCCCGCCGTGACAATCACTGGCACCGCCTCCGAGCCCGATCGTCGGACCGCGGCACGGATGCGCGCGAACAGCTCCTCCATGTCGAAGGGCTTGGTCACATAGTCATCGGCACCCTCATCGAGTGCCTCTACCTTGTCGTCCGACTCGTGACGCGCGGAGAGCACCACCACGGGGACCTGCGTATGCGTTCTCAGGCGTTTGAGCACCTCGATCCCGTCCAGATCTGGAAGGCCGAGGTCGAGGATCACGACATCAGGCATCCGCTCGTCGACGATCTGCAGAGCCGAGCGGCCGTCTCCAGCTGTCTCGACCTCGTAGCCCCGGGCCCGCAGGTTGATCGACATCGTGCGCAGGATCGCGGGATCGTCA
>JBBSSC010000182.1:0-5159 GCA_038242465.1 Propionibacteriales bacterium
ACTCATCGGCAAGCAGCTCCAGGTCGGCCGCCAGCTCCGCGCTGGCCGGCATCTGGGATGGGGAGTAGAACACGAGCACCAGAGGGGCGTTTAGCGACCCTTCCATCTCTGCTTGGAAGTTCTGCTCATCCAGCGCTACCGAGTACGCGCCGGTTGCGCCCTGTCCGGTGGGACCTCCCGCTCCAATAGACGCGCTGCCCGGCGCCGTCGGCGCGGAGGGCCCACCGGTTCGCGGGGGCGGGGCGGCGGGGCGTTTCAGGGCGGACAGGTCGACAGCGCCGGGGCGCGAGAACATGGGCGTACTCATACTCCTATCTTGCCGTCTCGGGTCGGACCGCTTCCCATGCGGGGCAGGCGCGTGAACATACCGCAGGCGCGCTACAGTTGCGGTATGTCGCGGAAACGCGGAGGAGATGTCATGACGAAAAGCACATCGTTTCGCATCAGCGACGCCGCCAAGCATCGCTTGACTGCTCAGGCAGGGCTCGAAGGCATCAGTGCCACCGCTCTGCTGGACCGACTGATCATCGAGGGGATCGACCAGGTGGGATATCCCGGCATCGTGTTTCGAGGACCGGCGCATGATCGTCGGGCAGCCTTGGCGATGGGTCCAGATGTATGGGAGATCGTCTCGCGACTGCAAGAACTGGATGGATCTGAGGAAACACGAATCACCGTCCTCAGCGCCGAGTCAGACCTGCACCCGCGACTCATTCGCATCGCTCTGGGCTATGCGACCGATCATCCCGACGCTGTCCGCGACAGGATCGAGCGCAACCGATTGCTTGCTGAGCAAAGTCAGCATTCGGCCAAGCAACGCCAGGCTCTACTTGCGTGACGGCGTTCCTCATCGATGAGATGTTTCCGGCGGTTACGGCCGCGCTGCTTCGCGATGTCTACGGCCAAGACGCTGTCCACGTCGGGGAAATGGGCCTGCGAGCAACTGCTGACGCACACATCGCTGAGGTTGCCCGCGCTCACGACAGAGCGATAGTCACCGAGAACACCGTGGACTTCGCCGCCGAGCGAGACGTGATCCTCGTATTCGTCTCAAAGTGCCACGTGCCAGCAGGGACCGGGCAGGCTCCAGCTCTCGCGAAGACACTCGATCAGTGGGCGAGACTCCACCTCGACCCCTATGTCGGGCCGCATTGGCCAACGATGGCCTAGAAGCGGGCCGGCTCGCGGTAGACGCCCCACTCGCCACGCAGCGCGTTGCAGATCTCGCCGAGCGTGGCTTCTGCACGGCACGCCTCGAGCATCACCGGAATCATGTTGTCTTTGGTGCGCGAGACCTCGACGAGGCGGCGCAGCGCAGATTCGACGGCAGCCGCATCACGGGCGTCCTTGCGCACGCCGAGCTCACGCACCTGCTCGACCTCGACCTCGTGGGAGACCCGCAGGATGTCCAGCTCAGACGTAACGGACTCAGGGTGGCAGTTCACACCGACGACCAGCTTGTCGCCCTTCTCCAAAGCGGTCTGGTAGGCGAACGCGGCCTCGGCGATCTCCGAGGTGAACCAGCCGTCCTCGATGCCTCGGAGGATTCCTGCCGTCATCGGCCACGGACCGCTCGTCGGCTCGCTGACCCGCTCGGCCATCACCGCGGCGAGCGCGTCGTGGTCGGTCGAGCGCAGCGCCGATCCACCGAGAGTGAGGATCTTGTCGAAGATGGCCTCGGCCTCGGCCTCGATCTTGTCGGTCAGCGCCTCGACGTACCACGACCCACCGAGCGGGTCGGCGACGTTGACCACACCGGTCTCGTCCATGATCACCTGTTGGGTGCGCAACGCGATCTCGGCGGCCTGCTCGCTTGGCAGGGCCAACGTCTCGTCCAGCGCGTTAGTGTGCAGCGAGTTCGTCCCACCCAGTACGGCGGCCAACGCCTCCACCGACGAACTAACGACGTTGTTGTAGGGCTGTTGGGCAGTCAAGGAGACGCCCGCCGTCTGGGTGTGGAACCGGAGCCACTGCGCCTTCTCGGTCGTCGCGCCGTACACGTTCCGCAGCCACTTTGCCCAGATCCGGCGAGCAGCCCGGAACTTGGCGATCTCCTCAAAGAAGTCGAGGTGGCTGTCGAAGAAACACGACAAGCCTGGCGCGAAGGTGTCCACGTCCAAGCCGCGTGAGAGCCCCAGCTCGACGTACCCGAAGCCATCGGCCAGGGTGAAGGCGAGCTCCTGCGCGGCCGTGGAGCCGGCCTCACGGATGTGGTAGCCGGAGACCGAGAGCGGCTTGTAGTTCGGGATGTTCTCGGCGCAGTACTCCATCAGGTCGCCGATCAGACGCAGATGCGGCTCGGGGTCGAACAGCCACTCCTTCTGAGCGATGTACTCCTTGAAGATGTCGGTCTGCAACGTGCCGTTCAACGTGCTGATGTCGATGCCCTGGCGCTCGGCTGCAACCAGCATCATCGCGAACACCGGGACGGCCGGGCCAGAGATGGTCATCGACGTCGTCACCTCGCCGAGCGGAATGCCCTCGAAGAGCACATCCATGTCGGCGGCCGTGTCGATGGCGACGCCACAGTGCCCGACCTCGCCGAGGCTCATGTCGCTGTCGGAGTCGTGACCCATCAGCGTCGGCATGTCGAACGCCACGCTGAGGCCGCCACCACCACGATTAAGGATCATCTTGTAGCGCTCGTTGGTCTGCTGGGCATTACCGAAGCCGGCGAACTGTCGGATCGTCCAAGTTCGTCCGCGATAACCGGTCGGGTAGAGCCCGCGAGTGAACGGGAACTCACCGGGCCAGCCGATCTGCTCGAAGTTCGGGTACGCCGCTTCGGCGCTACTGTCGCGGGGCCCGTAGGCCGGTTCGACCTCCATGCCGGACAGGGTCGTGAAGTCGGCGTCGCGGACCCGGCTGCGGGCGTAGCGCTGTGCCCAACGGTCGCGGGCGGAGTCGGCCGACGATGGGGCAGGCGTGTCGTGGGTCATAGGAAAATAGTAGGACGTCCTACTATCTCAGCCAAACTCAGAAGTCGCCGGCCGCTCGACGTACCGGCATCAACAGCGCCGAGAGCTCGCGCAACTGTTCGGGCTCCAGGCCGGTCAGCGCGAATCGCGCTTGGACCAGGTCCGCGGTCGCGGCCTCGACCAGGGCCCGGCCGGCCGGGGTGATCTCGGCCAGCACCGCTCGTCCGTCACGCGGATGCCGACGACGTACGACGAGACCCGCGGACTGGAGCCGGCCGATGATCGAGGTGATCGACGTGGGATGCACCTGGAGCCGCTCCCCCATCTTGCCCAGCGGCAACGAGCCGGCCCGGGAGAAGCTCAACAGGACCAGCGCCTCGTATCGCGAGAACGTCAATCCGTGCGGGCGCAGGAGGTCGTCGAGCTCGCCGAGGACGAGCTGCTGCACACGCATCAACGAGGTGACCGCATGCATCTGCTCGACGGCTTCCCAACGCAGCCCCCACTGTCGCGCTGCCTCGTCGATCGGGTCGAACGCAAGCTTGCGTGGTGACATCCTCAGTTCACCCGCGGGCCGCGTAGACCGGCTCGCTGAACAACACGTTGGATGGTCAGATCACGCTGATAAGGCCTTGCCACGAAGCGGATCTCGCGCAATCCCTGCTCCTGGGCAGCCGACTCGAACACGAAGTGACCGTAGTCGAGCACGCGCCCGAGCAACGGCTTCTCCACGCTGATGTCGAGGATCCGGCCCAGGGGCATGGTCGCCAGCTTCTGTGCCAGGACACCACGGACGCGAAAGACGCGCATGTTGGTGATCACGAAGCGGTCCATGAAGTGGTCGAGCGATCGCCACGCCGCATGGGCGAAGAAGCCTGCGGCGATCAGAAGCGGCAGCCACGCCGCCTGGACCGAGGTGATCACAAAGAGGTAGAGAAAGCCGACACCGACCAACGCCTCCAGGGCGGGGACCACGTAGACGACGTAGTGGTGCAACACCTCATCGACGATGACCTCGCCCTCGTCGCGGAGGAGGTGTTTGCCGATCCTCGGATCGAACGTGCGCCGGACCCAGCCCACCGTGACCAGCTAGGCGAACAACGTCGTGGCGAACTCGATGACCATCGTGAAAGCGACGGCGACGGCCGCGACAGCACCGCGGACCGCCTCAGCTGCGCCAGCAGGCTGGGAGAGCAGGTAGAAGACAAAGAAGGCGAGGACGACACCGATCACCAGTTTTCGCATGACGTCTCGGTCCCTTCTCGCACTGGGCACGGCGTACCCATTCAGCAGATTCAAGCAAAGCCAAGGGGCCAAGTGCGGGAGGCGCGCGGAACGCTGTTCAGCGACGGCGCTTTGAGTCATCCTGACTGGGAGTTGACTGGTATCGTTATCCCAATGAGAGTGCGTCTGGACTCGGTGGGCAGGGTCGTCGTTCCGAAGCCGCTGCGCGATGCCCTTGGGCTGACCGCAGGGTCCACGGTGGACATCTCCCGCTATGGCGACGGCCTGCACCTGGTCGCGACCGGCCGCACCGCACGGTTGGTCGATGAGGCCGGTCTCCTGGTGGCCACCGGTGAGACGAAAATCGATGACGACGACGTTTTCGGCCTGATCGATGCGGGCCGGCGTTGACGGACGTGATGGCGCTGGATACCAGCGTTGCCATTCCACTCCTGGTGCAGACCCACGCCGCGCATGCTGTCGTCAAACAGTGGTGGCGCGGCCGAGACGTGACGTTGAGCGGCCATGCTTTGGCTGAAACGTACTCCGTGTTGACCCGGCTGCCCGGAGACATCAGGGTCAGCGCCTTGGACGCGGCCCGACTGATCGGCGGAGCCTTCGGTCCACCGCTCCTACTCGAGCCGATGGTCATGCATCGACTGCCCGAGATTCTCGCCGAGCTCGGCATCGCAGGTGGGGCCGTCTACGACGCGATGGTCGGTCTGGCTGCGGTCGGGAACGAATGCACCCTTGCGACTCGCGACGCACGCGCCATATCGACGTACCGCGCCATTGGTGTCACGGTGGAGATCGTCGGCTGAATCAGTCGGCGAAGGACTCCAGCAGCGCATCGGCCGCGGCGTAGGGGTCCGAAGTGCCCGCGACGACCTGCTCGGCGAGTGCATCAAGCTCGGTCCGGGCGGAGACGTCGCCCCACCGCTCACGCAAGGCGGTGACTGCGATCGCCTCGATCTCATCGCGCGTACGGCGTACCCTGCGCCGCTCGAGCTCGCCGGA
>JBBSSC010000183.1:0-5142 GCA_038242465.1 Propionibacteriales bacterium
AGCTGCTGGTGATAGGTGTCGGCATGCCTGACCATGAGGGCCTGGCTGGTCTCGAGGCTATGCGACAGCACATCGCGGGGGTTGAGGCCGCTCGCAGCGGGGAGTGCGACGCCGGCCGCGATGCGTCGCTTGAGACCTGCGATGCGGACCATGAAGAACTCATCGAGATTGCTCGCGAAGATGGCCGCGAACCGCACACGCTCCAGCAGGGGCAGCGTCTCATCCTTCGTGAGCTCGAGCACTCGGGCGTTGAAGGCGATCCACGACAGCTCACGGTCGAGGAACCGATCGCTGGGCAGCGCGCTCTGCGCGGGGTCGAACGGCGGGTCGACGTCGAATTCATCCGGGGATGCCGGGTCTTCGAGATCCGCTACTGCCATGTCGTGTGTGTCCACATGTCCAATGTGACAGATCAAAGTGAACGCGGATTGAACGACGGCCCTGGACCCCCTGCAACAGATAGCGTGTGCGCTATGTCTCTCGTTCCTCAGCTGATCGGCACCGCGCGTGGCATCACCGCTCGATCGATCATGCAGCTACCGCGTCCCGTGCTGGCACGGCTGGCCGGTACGCCGATCATCGTCAACGGGCGAACGCTCGATCCGGAGATGCAGTTACTGCTCAAGCTGCAGCGCCTCGAGGGGCCCGCCGCCGAGACCGTGGCGATCAGCAGGGGACGTCGCATCATCGCTTCGTCCTCACGGCTTGCGGGCGGCAACCAGCCCATCGGGGCCGTGACGGATAGGACGATCGACGGGCCTGGCGGTCCGCTGGGTCTGCGGTTCTACACACCGCGCGGGATGAGCGGCAAGTCGCCCGCGCTGGTGTTCTTCCACGGTGGCGGATGGATCTACGGCGACCTCGAGAGCCACGATGCGACCTGCCGGTATCTCGCGGAGGAGGCCCAGGTGCGGGTCGTCGCGGTCGACTACCGGCTGGCCCCGGAGGCGCCGTTCCCCGCAGCGATCGACGATGCCATGGCCGCATGGGCGTGGATCACCGATCATGCGCCCGGGCTCGGCATCGATCCCGCGCGGATCGCGGTCGGCGGTGACAGCGCGGGCGGCAACCTCGCGGCGGTCGTCGCGCAGCAGACGGTCCTCGCGGGCGGACCGTCGCCGGCCTTCCAGCTGCTGATCTATCCCGCGACGGACTTCCTCACCACGAGCGAGAGCCGGCTGACCTATGCCGACGGCTTCTTCCTCACGAAGGCATTCATGGACCTCGCCGAGGAGAACTACCTCGTGGGTGGTGAAGATCGGTCCGATCCCCGGCTGTCGCCGCTGCACGGCGACCTCACGGGAGTCGCGCCGGCCTATGTCGTCACGGCGGGCTTCGACCCACTGCTCGACGAGGGAAATGCCTACGCCGAGAAGCTCCGTGCGGCCGGCGTGCGCGTCGAGCACATCTGCGAGGACGGCCTGATCCACGGCTTCGTCAACATGGTGGCCATCGGCCGTACCGCGCCGAAGGCCGTCCGCCGAGCAGCCGCCGCCCTCCAAAGAAATCTCACCTGACGGTGCGTGAAGGGCCGGCTACTTGCAGGGGTCGCCTCCACCGAGCGGCGTGGCTGCGTAGAGGGTGTCCTTCTTCCAAGGCCTGAAGGCTTGGTTCTCGTAGACCTTCAGAGCGGGGGCATTGTCGCCCTCCACATAGAGATCGACGGTGCGGATTCCTTGTTCGTACATGTGGCGCAGGCCTCGCGCTGTCAGGGCTGTGCCGAGGCCGCCGCCCTGCGCATCGGGATCGATGCCGACGACGTAGACCTCGCCGACCCGTTCGCCATCGGACAGAGCCTCGATCTTGGTCCAGTGGAAGCCGATGACCAAGCCGTTGCGCTCGGCGATGAACAGACCCGCGGGATCGAACCAGTGGGAGGACGTTCGCCGGTCGAAGTCGGCGCGGTCCATCGCGCCCTGCTCGGGATGGTGCGCGAAGGCGCGGCCGTTGACGGCGATGAGCTCATCAGCATCTGCCGGCTCAAAGGTCCGCAGGGTCACGCCGTCGAGCTTCCGCTCGGGCGCAGGCGCGCCGTCGAACGTCAGCCGCAGGACGAGAAGCTCGCGGACCACGGTCAAGCCGGCGGATGCCGCCAGCGCCTGCGCTCCCGGCAGGTTGCCGTGCGCCCAGAACTGCTCTTCGCCATCGGCCACGAGTTCGTCGAGGATGCGTCGTCCGATTCCTGCCCGACGCCGATCGGGATCCACGACGATCTCGACGGGTGAATCACCCACGGCGTACGCGGCAGCAACGACGGTGCCGTCGGGCATCGTCTGATGGACGAGCACGCGGGCCCTGGCGCGGTCGCGAATTGCGAAGAGGCTGGCCTCGTTGAAGGGCGCGACGCCATCGGCTGCGGTGGCCCGTTCGGCGAGGTCGAGGAGGCTCATCGGGCCCTCAACGCCACGAGCTGGGCCCCGACCTCGGCGGCCATGGCCCGTGCGAACGATTCGGGAGTGTCTCCGGCAGGCTCCGGCACGATGTGATGCACCGTCCCATTCTCGAACAAGTCGATCGCGCCCACACGTTGGGCCTCGGCCATCTGCTCGGCATGCTCGAGATCGCCGTGGACGATAGCGCTGGCACCCTCGGGCGGCAGGGGCGACAGCCATGCGTTCTCGGCTGCGATCACGACATCGGCGGGCAGCAGGGCCAACGCGCCGCCGCCGCAGCCCTGCCCCAGCAGCACCGAGACGGTCGGGACCCGCATCGTCGACATCCAGCTGATGCACCGCGCGATCTCGCCGGCGATCGCGCCCTCCTCGGCCTCGGGCGAGAGCTCGGCGCCAGGGGTGTCGATGAACGAGACCAGTGGCAAGCGCAACTCATTGGCCAGCCGCATGCCGCGCCGGGCCTCGCGCAGCGCGGCGGGCCCCATGGGCTTGAAGCGGCTCTGCTTCGTCCGGTCCTGCCCGATCACGACGCAGGGCTGACCGTCGATCCTGGCCAGCGCGACGATCATGGCACTGTCGCGTTCGCCCTTCTCCGTGCCCTGCAGACGGACCGTCGCGTCGCTGCCGTAGCGCAGCACCTCGCGGACGCCCGCGCGGCGCGGCGAGCGGGTGATCTGGATCGACTCCCAGGCCGTCCTTTTGCGATACACCTCGGAGGTTCGCAGCTCACGTGTCTGGATGGTCGGCGGATCGACCAGCAGACCGAGCGCGCGATCGACCAGGAATGGCAGCTCGCCGGGCAGCACCACGGCGTCGATAATTCCCCGCTCGGCGAGATTCTCGGCAGTCTGGACACCTGGCGGGAACGGCTTGCCCTCCATGAGCTCGTAGACCTTGGGGCCCAGGAAGCCGATCAACGCTCCGGGCTCGGCGATCGTGATGTGCGCGAGCGATCCCCACGACGCGAAGACCCCGCCGGTGGTCGGATGCCGCAGGTAGATCAGGTACGGCAGGCCCGCTGCGCGGTGGTCCATGATCGCGCGGCTGATGTCGATCATGTGGACGAACGCCGGCGTGCCCTCCTGCATGCGGGTGCCGCCCGAAGCGGTCGTGGCAAGAACGGGGATGCCCTCTGCCGTCGCGCGTCGCACCGCCGCCCCAATGCGGATCGCGGCATCGCGGCCGATCGATCCGGCCAGGAAGCGGAACTCGTTGACCACGACGGCGACGGGGCGTCCTCGCATCAGGCCGCGACCGGTCAGGATGGATTCGTCGGTGCCGGCGCGCTCAGCCGCAGCGGCAAGCTCCCGCTGATAGGCCGGATCGAGTGCCGAGCGAGACAGTGGCTCGTCCCACGACTCGAAAGAGCCTTCGTCCAGGACGAGGTCGAGCAGACCCTGAGCGGTCAGATGAGCCATATGGCCCAGTCTGTCAGGCCTGGGTGCCGACGGGGTCGCGTACGGGCTCGGGCTTGGTCGCGACGAAGCGGTAGCCGACGTTGCGCACTGTGCCGATCAACGTCTCGTTGTCGGTGCCGAGCTTGGCGCGCAGACGGCGCACGTGGACGTCGACCGTGCGGGTGCCGCCGAAGTAGTCGTAGCCCCAGACCTCCTGCAGCAGCTGCTGGCGGGTAAAGACCCGGCCGGGATGCTGCGCGAGGAACTTGAGCAGCTCGAACTCCTTGAACGTCAGGTCGAGCGTGCGGTTTTGCAGCTTCGCGGTGTAGGTCGCATCGTCGACGACGAGCCCGCTGGAAGAGATGACGTGGCTCTCGTGGTCGCCGTCGAGGCTCGCGGAGATGCGGCCGATGCCGAGCCGCAGACGCGCCTCGAGCTCGGCAGGACCAGCCGTCGTGAGGATGACGTCGTCCATGCCCCAGTCGGCTGCGGCGACCGCGAGACCGCCCTCGGTGAGGATCAGGATCAGCGGGCACTCGACGCCCGTCGTGCGGATGACCCGCGTGAGGCTGCGCACCTGCGCGAGATCGTGGCGCCCGTCGACCAAGACCGCATCGCATGGCGGCGCATCGAGAAGGGCGCTGGCCTCGGCGGGAAGGATCTTGACGTGATGGGGCAGCAGGGCGAGTGCGGGCAGCACTTCGACCGACGACTGTGTGCTCTTGGTGAGAAGGAGCAGATGGGACATGTCGACCTCCGGTGCTGCTATTCGTGCAAGCGGCCTGCTGGCAACTGTGTGCAGATATGCAAAAAGGCCATGGTGAATAACCGTGGCCTCGTTGCGTGGTCAAGAATACGGTACGTGTCGGACCAATTGCCAGAGCATGAAGAAAATGAGAACGACGTCACAGTGCGCTACTGGGCGTCGGCGCGCGCGGCTGCGGGCATCGCCGAGGAGCGCGTGTCAGCCCGGACGCTCGCCGAGCTGCTCGACGAGATCAGCCGCCGGCATCGCGATCGTGACAGATTCGACGACGTCATCGGCATCTGCTCGATCCTCGTGGGCGAGACCCCCGTGGGTGCTAGAGACCCGGCCGAGGTGCCGCTCGCGAGTGGTGTGAGTGTTGAGTTCCTGCCACCATTCGCTGGTGGATGAGTCCGGTGGATAGCGCGGGAACTGGCATCATGCGTGAGGTGTCTCGACTCGGATCAACACTGCTGTCCCTCGCACTTGCGGGCGTCATCGCGCTTGCGGCCTACGCCGACCCGTGGCTGGTGGGTGCCGCGGTCCTGCTCGTGCAGGTTCTTGTCGCGGCCGCGCCGCCCCTGCTGACCCCGACGGGCGAGGTCAT
>JBBSSC010000184.1:0-5122 GCA_038242465.1 Propionibacteriales bacterium
CACCGCCTCGATGTTTTCGACAGCACCGACGACCTCGTGCGCGAGGCTGCAGCATTTCTCGATCTCGTCGACCGCGATCACCTCGCGGTGCTGGAGTCGGGTTCGACGGCACACGTCTCGGCGACTGACAGCGATGGAGGGGCCTGCGCCGTCACGGTGTCATCGGGCTACAGCTCGGGGATGATCGCGCGCGGCACCGGCATCTGGCTCAACAACTGTCTCGGCGAACAGGAGCTCAATGCACGCGGGCTGCACGGACTCGCGCCCGGCTCGCGGCTGCTGTCGAATATGGCTCCGACCGTGGGGCATCACGCCGACGGATCCGCGATCGCCATCGGATCTCCCGGCGCCGACCGCATCACGACCGCAATCGTTCAGGCGCTTGCGGGCTTCGTCAACGGAGGGCTGGGACTGCAAGCGGCGATCGATCATCCAAGGGTGCACGTCCACCGTGCCGGACGCTCAAGCGAGGTCGTCATGACCGAGACGGATCTGTCGATGTACTACGGCGGCGTCGCGGCGACCCTGCGTCGTCACGACGGGCGGCTGGTCGCCGCGGCCGACCCGCGACGCGACGGCGCAATCCGGATCGTCCACCATCCGACATCTACTGCGCCGGGTGCGGTTTGATGGAGGGGTGTCCCAGACGCCCATCGTGATCGGGCACCGGGGGGTTCCCGGTCAACGACTCGAGCACACCCGACCGTCCTATCTACTCGCGATCGAGCAAGGTTGCGACTACATCGAGCCTGATGTCGTGGCGACCAAGGATGGCGTGCTCGTCGTCCGGCATGAGAACGAGATCGGCGGCACAACCGATGTCGCCGAGCGCCGCGAGTTTGCCGACCGGAAGGTCAGCAAGTTCATCGACGGTGTCCCGTTCACGGGCTGGTTCACCGAGGACTTCACGCTCGATGAGATCAAGACCCTCCGGGTGCGCGAGCGTCTGCCGCAGCTAAGGCCGCAGAACATCCCGCTGGCGCACACCGAGCAGATCCTGACCTTCGACGAGGTGCTCGACATCGCGGCCGACGCCAGCGTGGGCAGGGCCGAGCCGATCGGCGTCTACGTCGAGACCAAACACCCCACGTACTTCGCAGGCATCGGGCTGGATCTGAACGATCTGCTGATCGCGAATCTCGAGCGCCGCGGGGTCAATCGCGATGGTGCCAAGATCATCATCCAGTCGATGGAGACCGCGAATCTGAAGGCCCTGCGCGACCGCACCCCACTGCCCCTCATCCAGCTGATCGACCGGCAGGGTGCGCCGTACGACTTCATCGCGGCCCGTGACCCGCGGACCTACCGCTCCTTAAGGAAGCCTGCCGAGCTGGCGAAGATCGCCGCCTACGCGGATGGCATCGGACCCAACAAGAGCCGTGTCATCAGGCGTGACGTCCGCTTCCGGCTCGCGGGGGAGACCAAGCTTGTGCGCCGCGCCCACGATCTCGGTCTGCTGGTGCACGTCTGGACGATGCGCAGCGAAAACAACTTCCTGCCGACCGATCTACGTATCGGCAAGGACAAAACCGCCTACGGAGACGCCGTGGCCGAGTATCTGGCCTTCTTCGATGCGGGCGTCGACGGCGTGTTCTCGGACTTCACCGCTACGGCTGTGCAGTCCCGCGATCTGTGGCTGTCGCGTCGGTAGCCTGCACCCAGACAGTTCCTGGTGGCTTCTTGGGCATCAGGATCCACGCCACGATGTAGCCGATGATCAGTGAGCCTGCGCCGAGCACGGTGCAGATGGTCACGACGAGCCGGACGAGGTTGGCGTCTACGTCGAAGTACTCGGCGATGCCGCCGCAGACTCCTCCTATCCACTTGTCGTCAGGGTTGCGGGTCAGCTTCTTCATCGTCGATTCCTTTCTGGATATCGGTGTATCTCGGGGGAGTCGTGCGGGTGGGACGGGCCGTCCAGAGGGTTGCGGCGACGCCGATCACGCCGAGGACGATCAGCACGCCCGAGGCGGTGAGGCTGAGCTCGCGGGCCGAGAGCAGATCCTGCTTCCAGACGGCCCAGTGGCCGACGATGAACAGGAAGGCCAATCCGAAGATCAGGCTGTCCCAGCGGAATGCATGGCGTGTCATTCGCGGATCACCTCGATGTTGCCGAGCTTCTGGTCGATGTCGATCGTGAGGGCGGGCTGCTCGGGGACATCGGGCGCATCGGCCATCTCGACGTCGGTGCCGTCGTCATTTCGCCCGAAGATCTGAATCTGTCCGGCCCGAATGTCGGCGCGAACGCCCACGTTGAGTCCGTCGGGCACGATGATCTTGGTCTGGCCGATACCTGCTTCGATGTCGATGGTGCGGCCGAGCAGACTCGTCGGATCGATCACCTCGGTCAGGTCGAGCTCCAATAGCCCCACCCCGTGCTTGTAGTGCGACTTCACGTCCGCGGCGGCTGTGGGCGTCGGCTCCTGGGCGCCGATGCGCCCGCTGGGGAAGACCGAGCCGATGGCCAGTGCGATAGCCAGCAGGATGCCGATGAAGATCAGGGGTCCGCCATGGCCGAAGAGGGTGCCGATCAACAGGCCGAGTCCGACCACGGCCAGGGCGACCGCTAGGTACGTCGTCCAGTCGACGTTCTCCTGCGTCTCGTCGAAGATCCAGGTGACGGCCAGTGCGATGGCCGCGATCGAGGCGGTCAGCCCGAGCAAGGCGGGAGAGCGGGACTCGCGTGACTTCTTGGCCGGCAGCACCATGATGGTCGGGGTGTGGTCGCCAGGGGAGTGAGACTGTTCGGGTGTCAACGGCGGCGTCATGGCTGCTTCACGGGCCTCGCGCCGACGCCGGGGGCGAACCCAGAACACGTAGAAGACCAAGGCTAAGGGCACCAGCCACCACGGGGCGCCGCCCCACCAGGCCCAACTGCTGTCGCCGACGATTGCCAACGCCGCGATTATCAAGGCTCCGATGAGTCCGGCGACGCGCACCTGCTCCTCGTTCTTGTCGAGCTTGAACCATTCAGCGGCGTGGCTCTTGTCCTGGTCGTCGGCGGGAAGCAGGATCCAGGCGGCGACGTAGAGAATGACGCCCGCGAAGCCGGCCACGGTCAGGACTGCGAGCACGACGCGGACAATGACGGGATCGATGTTGAGGTACCGCGCCACACCGGAGCAGACACCGGCGACGATGCGGTCATTGCTCGACCGCTGCATGTCAGTGATGGTGCGCAGTCGCTGCGGATCGAACTCATCGTTCGGCCCGGGGGGCTGATCGCCCTGGGGCGGCAGGTGCTGGGTCTCATTCATAGCTCCATCGTGGACGATCGGAGTGCCCCAGCACATCGGTGAGGACCCTGAACTGGCCCCTGGACCGCTCAGGGTGGGTGGAGGGTCATCGCGGTGGCGCCCGGATGCGCGGACGTGTGACGATCACTGTGTGACCCCAGCCCCCGCGAGTGCGTACCGCCGCGCGTACCGGCCAGCCGATCGTCGGCTCGTCGGCGGAGTGGCGTCTGGAGTCGCCGATCACTTCGGCGTTCCGGTGCTCTACGTCCGCCTCGTCTTCATCGTCGCGACGTGGTTCCAGGGCGTCGGAGTCGTCATCTATCTCCTGCTGTGGCGTCTGCTGCCGTTGCAGCGTCCCGAGATGTCGCCCGGGCTGGAGTCGGCGACCCGGCGAGGGTTGCGCAGCAGCATCCGCACGGGGTCTGTCGAGATCGCCCAGACTGTCGCGCTCGGCGCGGTCGGCATCGGTGTACTCCTCCTGATCCAGTCGACTGGCCGCGGTATTAATGACAATCTCTTCGGCCCGTTGCTGATCGGCGTCGTCGGGCTCGCGGTCATCTGGCGTCAGTTCGACGATGTCGCCTGGGGCCGTTGGATGCGCGAGACGCGAGGGTGGGCGTTCGCCTCGCGTGTTGCGGCCGGTGCGGGGCTCGTGGCCGTTGCTGCGCTCTACTTCCTGACCAAGGAGGGGGGCTGGGGTGCTGCGGTCAATCTGGCATCGGCTCTCGTGATCGCGGTGCTGGGCATCGGACTCATCCTCGGCCCGTGGATCGCTCGGTTGCTCGGGGATCTCTCCGAGGAGCGCCGCGAGCGCGTCCGGTCGCAGGAACGTGCCGACGTCGCAGCCCATCTGCATGACTCGGTACTCCAGACCCTGGCGCTGTTGCAGAAGAATGCCGGCGACTCGGCGACCGTCGCGACGCTTGCTCGACGGCAGGAACGGGAGCTTCGGGCCTGGCTGTACGGCAACGACGAGCAGCCCGGCGACTCGCTGGTCGCTGCGCTGCGTGCAACGGCAGCCGAGATCGAGGATGTACATCGGGTGCCGGTCGAGGTCATCGCGGTGGGCGACGTTTCGCTCGATCCGGATGTGACGGCGCTGGTCAGGGCCGCCCGCGAGGCCATGGTCAACGCCGCGAAGCATGCGGGGGTCGATCGCGTCGACGTCTACGCCGAGACCGACGGGCGCACCGCCGAAGTCTTCGTCCGCGATCGTGGCGTGGGCTTCGATCCTGAGACGATTGCCGAGGATCGGATGGGTATCCGAGGCTCGATCATCGACCGGATCGAGCGCCACGGCGGAACCGCCACGATCCGCAGCCAGCCCGGCGACGGCACCGAGGTCGCGCTGCGCGTCCCGGTCCGCGCCTCCGACTCTGCATCCACCGACGCTGCACCGACTGAAGAGGCCACCACATGAAGAATCTCCGCGTCGCGATCGTCGATGACCACGCGATGTTCCGTACTGGCGTCCGTGCCGAGATCGACGGGCCGGTCGATGTCGTCGGCGAGGCTCAAGACGTCGACTCGGCTGTTGTGATGATCGCCGAGACCAAGCCCGATGTCGTCCTCCTCGACGTCCACATGCCTGGAGGTGGCGGGCTCGAAGTCATCCGGCGGCTGCATCTACGTCATCCCGAGACGAAGTTTCTCGCGCTGTCGGTCAGCGATGCCGCCGAGGATGTCATCGGCATCATCCGTGCAGGCGCACGAGGCTACGTCACCAAGAATATTTCCGGGCCCGAGCTGCTCGACGCGATCGGCCGGGTCGCTGCCGGTGATGCGGTGTTCTCGCCGCGGCTGGCGGGCTTCGTGCTCGACGCCTTCGCCGGGACGATCGAGATCGCTCAGGTCGATGAGGATCTCGACCGGCTGACCGAGCGCGA
>JBBSSC010000185.1:0-5114 GCA_038242465.1 Propionibacteriales bacterium
GATCGCTGGTCCGTCGGCGGCTATGACCTCGACAGGGGAGAGGCACGTATCTTCCGGCTGTCGCGGATCATCGGCGAGGTAGTCACCGAGGGTGCGCCGGGATCGTACGAGATCCCCGAGGGCACCGACATGAAGAATATCGCCCGCAGTCTCTTCCCGCCGGCACCCGAAGAGGCCGCGGTGCTCCGCATCCGCACCGGACGCGGTCAGTCTCTGCGTCGCCTGGCCGAGCGCGTCACACCGCTCAGCGACGACCTCGACGAGGTCGAAGTCCGCTACTCGTCCCGCTGGGAGCTGGCTTCCGAAGTTGCGTCGTACGGGGCAGACGTGATCGTGGTGTCGCCCGCCGACGTCCGTGAGGTCGTCATCCAGCGCCTCCAGGCAGCCGTAGCCGGAATTCTTGAAGGCAGTCCATCGTGAGCCGGTCGCGTCAGCAGGTCCTGCGCATGCTTGCGCTCGTGCCGTACCTCCAGGGCATGGACGGGGTCCCGGTTAATGAGGTCGCGGCCGAGTTCGGCGTCACCCCCAAGGTCATCCGCGACGATCTGCGGCTCCTGATGTACACCGGCACAGGCGAGTTCGCCGGCGAGCTCATCGACTTCGATCTCACGGCTCTCGAGCGCGACGGTGTCGTGCACATTCGCGATGCGGAATTCATGACGCGTCCGCTGCGCATCAGCGCTCGCGAGGGGATCGCGCTGATCGTCGCCCTGCGGACTCTGCGTGCCTCGGCGAGCGGGCTCGAGCTCAACGTCATCGATAGCGCGTTGGCCAAGCTTGAAAGTGCCGTCGGCGATACCGTCTCGGCGCCAGTCGACGTCCTGGTCGACGAGGTCGACCCCGACATCCACGGGACTATCGTGCAGGCGCTGGCAGGCGGCAGCCGTCTCGAGCTGACCTATGCGACGTCGTCACGTGACGAGCAGAGCGATCGCGCGGTCGATCCGCGCCGGCTCTTCACCGAGCAGGGCAAGCTGTATCTCGAGGCCTGGTGCCTCAAGGCCGAAGATCTGCGCTTCTTCCGGCTCGACCGGATCGTCTCCGCGCGGGTCAGCGCGATCGATGCCGAGGAGCACGACGTGTCGCCGCGCGACCTCTCCGACGGCTTCTTCACGGTCGGCGAGGACACGCCCTATGCCGAGGTCGAGCTACATCCGCGTGCTCATTGGCTGACCGAGTACTACCAGGTCGATCTCGTCGAAGAACGTGCCGACGGAGTGTGGCGAGCCAAGCTTTACGCCGCCGATTGGGCCTGGCTGCGGCGCCTCGTTCTGCGCAATGCCGGATCCATCACCGTCATTGCGCCGGATTCTTTGCGTGAGCAGGTGGCTCGTGACGCTCGTCTCGCTCTCCAGGCGTACTATGAAGACGTCAGGCCTTCGAAGGAGTAACCATGTTCCGTCAACTCGGTCCCACCGAGATCTTGATCATTCTGGGCGTGGTGCTGTTGCTGTTTGGCGGCAAGAAGCTGCCCGAGCTCGCTCGCGGCTCGGGTAAGGCATTGCGCATCTTCAAGACCGAGGTCAAGGCGATGCATGACGACGATGACGAGCCCAAGCCTGCGTCCCTCGAGACGGTCGAGACGACCGATCTGGATAAAAAGCGCGAACAGGACTGACGCTTGGCGCTGAGGCGCGGCATGCCGGACCCTGCACCGGGCGGCACGATGCCGCTCACGGATCATTTACGCGAGCTCAGGCGCCGTCTGACGATCATCGTCGCAGCCATCCTGCTCGGAACGATTGCCGGATGGATGATCTATCCATCGGTGTTCGATTTCATCAAGCAGCCCTATATCGACGGCATCGCCCCCCTGCTCGAACGCAAGGGATTCGACGCTGAGCTCGTCCTGACGGGTGGAGTCGGTAGCGCGTTCAGCTTTCAGCTCAAGCTGTCGCTGGTCATCGGTCTACTGATCTCCAGCCCGGTGTGGATCGGCCAGCTCTGGGGCTTTGTGCTCCCGGCCCTGCATCGCAAAGAGAAGCGCTGGGTGTATCTGCTCACCGCGGCGGGTGCGCCTTTATTCGCCGGCGGCGTCGCGGTGGGTTACTTCGTGCTGCCGAAGGGAATCGAGGTACTGATCGGCTTCGCGCCTGAGTCGATCAACGTCCTGCTGACCTTGGGCGACTATCTCAATTTCCTGATCCGCACGCTGCTGGTCTTCGGCATTGCCTCAGAGATCCCGCTAGTGGTCATTATGCTCAACCGGCTCGGGCTCGTCAGCGCCAAGCAGCTCGCGAATGCCCGGCCGTGGACGATCATCGGGATCTTCATCTTCGCTGCTGTGGCCACACCCAGTACAGACCCGCTCACGATGCTGTTCCTGGCTGGTCCGATGACGATCCTGTACCTGATCTCCGAGGCCATTGCGAAGCTCACAGACCGCAAGAAGGCCAGGGTTTCTCGTCAAGACCTGCGCGATGACGAAGCATCCCCGCTCGATGACTGAAGCCCCCAGGCTTTCGGCAAGAAACAGTTTCGGCACTGACAGCCCGCATGCCCTCGAATGATCTGCCCCACACTGCCGAGGCATATGTCGAGACCGCAGAGTTTCTCCTGAAGCGACTCGGCCCCCTGCCGATGACAACGACGATCCAGCCCGGCGCGTTGCGAGTATTCGCCCCGCGCGCCTCCGCGTAGGCTTGATGCATGAGCGAGCCCGGTACGTCCTCCCCGGCCGAGCGTTACGCACAGTCACGTACCGCCCGGAAGTATCCACACCTCGCTGAGTTCCGCGGGCACTACGACTTCGGCCTCGACGACTTCCAGGTCGAGGCGTGCAAGGTCGTCGAGGACGGCCACGGAGTGCTGGTCGCCGCGCCGACCGGCTCGGGCAAGACCCTGGTAGGGGAGTTCGCCGTTCATCTGGCCCTGCAGACAGGTCGCAAGTGCTTCTACACGACGCCGATTAAGGCACTGTCGAACCAGAAGTTCTCCGACCTGGTCGAGCGGCACGGTGCCGAGAACGTTGGCCTCCTCACAGGTGACAACACGATCAATGGCGAGGCGCCCATCGTCGTGATGACCACCGAGGTCTTGCGCAACATGCTGTACGCGGGCTCTCGGACGCTCGACACGCTGGGCTACGTCGTGATGGACGAGGTGCACTATCTCGCCGACCGCACACGCGGCGCGGTATGGGAAGAAGTCATCATCCATCTGGCCGAGTCGATCTCGGTCATCGCGCTCTCGGCGACGGTTTCCAATGCCGAGGAGTTCGGCGACTGGCTGACCGCGGTTCGCGGCGACACCGTCACGATCGTGGAGGAACGACGCCCCATTCCATTGCACCAGCACGTCCTGGTCGGTCGCAAGATGTTCCCGCTGTTCGAGCCGAGCTCGGACGACAGTGGCGTCGAGGTCAACAAAGCACTCGAGCGGCTCGCCCGCGAGGACTGGCAGCTCAATCGCATGATGAAGGGGCACAAGGGCAAGGGCGGCAAGCGGCCACGCAGCCGCAACCGGACGCCCAGCCGCGTCGAGGTCGTCGAACGACTTGACGCCGAGGGTCTGCTGCCCGCGATCTGCTTCGTCTTCAGCCGGGCAGGCTGCGCCACCGCGGTGCAGCAGTGCCTCGATGCGCGGATCACGCTGACCACGATCGACGAACAGGCCGAGATCAGGGCTTTCGTCGACGCCGCCTGCTCGCACCTGCCGCAGGCCGATCTCCAGGTACTCGGCTTCTATGAGTTCCGCGACGCCCTGGTCCGCGGTATCGCGGCGCATCACGCCGGGATGCTTCCGACGTTCAAGGAATGCGTCGAGGATCTGTTCAGCAATGGCTTCGTCAAAGTCATCTTCGCGACCGAGACGCTGGCGCTGGGCATCAACATGCCTGCCCGCTCCGTCGTGATCGAAAAGCTCTCGAAGTGGAATGGTGAGACCCACGCGAACATCACGCCGGGCGAGTACACGCAGCTCACCGGGCGTGCAGGTCGTCGCGGCATCGATGTCGAAGGTCACGGTGTCGTGCTGTGGCAACAAGGTCTCGACCCCAAGCAGGTCGCGGGCCTTGCGAGCACTCGTACGTATCCGCTCAACTCGTCGTTTCATCCCTCCTACAACATGGCGGTCAACCTGGTCGGCCAGGTAGGTCGTACCGTCGCTCGTGAGCTGCTAGAGCAGTCGTTCGCGCAGTTCCAAGCCGATCGCGCCGTCGTGGGCATGGCCCGCAACATTCGAAAGGCCGACGACACGCTGGAGGGCTACCGCGAGAACATCGTGTGCGAGCGCGGCGACTTCATGGAGTACGCATCCCTGCGCCGTGAACTCAGCGATATCGAGGCATCCGGCTCACGTAATCGTCGCCAAGGCGAGCGTGACGAGATCATCAGCTCGCTCGTGAAGCTCAAGCCCGGAGACGTCATCCACGTGCCGGTCGGCAAGTGGGCCGGTATCGCGGTCGTGCTCGACCCGGGCCGGGTCACCGACAACGAGGGTCCGCGCCCCATGGTGCTGACTGCGAGCCGCCACGCGCGGCGCCTCGCGATGATCGACTTCCCGGTGCCCGTCGAGCCCATCACCACGATGCGCATCCCGAAGTCGTTCAGCGCGCGCAATCCGCAGGCCCGGCGCGATCTGGCATCTGCGCTGCGCGACCGTGCCCACGGTGTCGCCTGGCGTCAGGACAAGCCGTACCGCCAGCACTCGAACCGTGAGGATCCGCGCATCGGCGCGATCCGCGAGAAGCTGCGCGATCATCCGTGCCACAGCTGCCCCGAGCGCGAGAAGCATGCGCGCTGGGCCGAGCGCTATCTCAAGCTAGAGCGCGACACGTCCAACCAGCGCGGACGTATCGAGCAGCGCACCAACACCGTCGCTCGTCAGTTCGACCGCGTATGCGAGGTGCTCGACGTGCTCGGCTATCTCGACGGCGACGACGTGACCGACGATGGTCTGAAGCTCAAACGGCTCTACAGCGATCTCGATCTACTTGTCAGCGAGTGCTTGCGCCAACGGGTCTGGGACGACCTCGATCCCGCCGAGCTCGCTGCGGTTGTCAGCGGACTGACGTTCGAGTCACGCAACGCCGATGACGCGCCCTCGCCGCGCTTTCCGAGCAAGCAGGTGCGAGAAGTCGCAGGACGCATGGAGTCTTTGTGCTCTGAGCTCCA
>JBBSSC010000186.1:0-5103 GCA_038242465.1 Propionibacteriales bacterium
GACGTGCCGATCCAGTCGGCGATCGGCGGCAAGGCCATCAGTCGCGAGACGGTGAAGGCGAGGCGTAAAGACGTCACCGCCAAGTGCTACGGCGGCGACATCAGCCGCAAGCGCAAGCTGCTCGAGAAGCAGAAGGAGGGCAAGAAGCGCATGAAGATGGTCGGCCGAGTAGAAGTCCCGCAAGAAGCCTTCATCGCAGCCCTCTCAACCGGCGACATCGAGAAGTAACGGTCGCCCAGCCCGTACCCGATTTGCGGGATGCTGCACGCTTCGGACGTCGGTGGACCGTGCAGGAGCCCGCAAACCTACCGATAGATGTCGCGCATGTTTGAACACCTCGTCATCGCCGTGCCCGGCGCCGCGGAAACCGTAGACCTCCTGGTAGCGCGGCTCGAGGAGCTGGGACTAGTTGGCTGGGCCATCGACGGTGGGCGGCTGGGTCACGAGGGCTGGGTGATCGCCAGAGTCGCAGCCGATGACGAAGGCGCCCTGGTGACGGACCGTGCCGGCGATCTTCAGCTGCTGGAGCTCGATGACCTGCAGGCGGCGCTCGCCACAGTCTGGCCCGAGGTCCAGGTCGGCGACGTAGTGATCTGCCACCAGGATGTATTCGGCCCGTTGTGCCAGTCCCGAACGCCCCGCCTGCACGAGGTGGCCTTCGCAACAGCCAAGGGGATGCGGCTGGACATTCAGGCCAGTATTGACAAGATGACGCTGGTCGAGGCACGCCTGGGCCAGAAGACACTCTTCTCCCGTGTGCAGCCCATCGAGGCCGACGAGGACGAGCTGCTCAACGTGTTCACGTCCGCCAAAGGAGGGTCGATCGTGCTGTGGCGGCGCGGCCCCCATCTAGTGATGCAGGTACTTCGACGCAGCACTGAGGTCGAGCTCCACGTCTGGGAGCCTGTCTGGGCTCCGGTAGGAGCGGCCGGACACGACGAACTGCGTGACGAGCTCCGCCCGGCCCAGGGTGACGCCGCCGAGATCGCAAAGGTTCTCGACCTACCGGCGGACTCGATCGTCAGGCTGGCGGCGCTGCTTGGCCGTGAGAGTCCGCCGCTGCGCGAAGTGTGCGAGGTGCTCGGTCTGCCTGTGGAGGCGCTCATGGTGATTAGTGGTGAGTGCGCTATCGAGGAGCTGCCCGGCGCGGTCATCCATGCGCCGAAGGGGCTGTTGGGTGCCATGGGCGCCGCGATGAAGCCGTCGGAAGACGATCCTGTGTGGGTGCGCCGGTACCACGAAGGCGGTCATGAGCTGGCGCCCTGGTATGTCGTCTGGAGTCTGCTCTGGGGCGCGCTCGGCCTGATGCTGGTCGCCCTTTGGCGGAACGGTGGCTCTAGGTTGTGGGGGGTGCTTGGCCTGGTGACGGCGGTTTCGACCGCGATCGAGCTGCCCGTCCGCTGGTGGCTCAAGCGCCACCGCAATTCGCAGTAGCCCGCACATCTGCCAGCTCGAACATCTGCTAGCTCGAACATCTGCCTAGGGGCGTGAATAGAGTGACGGCCATGGCACTTGTCGAGTCTGTCAATGTCGGGCTGGCTGTCGACGTGCCGTGGGGCAAGCTCAAGCGCAGCGGTATCGATAAGCGGCCCGTCGACGGTCCGATTCATGTGCATGCGCTTGGGGTAGTCGGTGACGAGGTGGCCGATCAGGTCTATCACGGCGGGCTCGATCAGGCGGTCTACGCGTATGCCGCCGAAGATCTCGCATTCTGGTCCGAGGACATCGGCCGCGAGCTGTCGCCGGGAGTGTTCGGCGAGAACCTCACGACACGCGGCATCGACGTGACGCGTGCCCATGCCGGCGACCGGTGGAGGATCGGCGGAGCGCTGCTCGAGATCTCCGGCGTCCGCATCCCGTGCTCAGTGTTCCAGGGATTCGTCGACGAGGCGCAATGGGTCAAGCGGTTCACGATCGCGGGCCGCCCCGGGCCGTACTTCCGCGTGCTCGAAGAAGGGCCCGTCGAGGCGGGTGACACGATCGAGATCGTTGAGCAGCGTGATCACGAGGTGACGGTCGAGTTCTTGTTCCGCGCCCTCACGACAGAGCGTTCGCTGGTACCCCGTCTGGCCGCCGAACCACGCATCGCTCCGTTCGTGCAGAGACGAATGGGTGAACGTCGCAACGAACCCCGTATGTGACCGGTAAGTAGGTTAGGGTGATCGACACCACATTCTCTCGGTACGTCCATGTGAAGGATCACACATGCCTGCTCCAGTCGTCACTCCCGAACAGCTCGCAGTCATCGAGAATCGCGCGTCGAGCCTGTCGGCACTGTTCTTCGATCGCGTGCACAAGAGCGGTCAGCGAGAAGCCTTCCGCTATCCCGACGAGAACGAGAACTGGCAGTCGCTCACATGGGCCCAGACGGGCGATCGGGTCACCCAGCTCGCCGCGGGCCTGGTGTCCCTCGGCATCACTGCAGAGCAGCGCGTCGCCATCGCATCCGGCACGCGCGTCGAGTGGATCCTCGCCGATCTGGCCACGATGGCCGCGGGCGGCGCGACCACGACGGTGTATCCCACGACAATGGCCGCCGACGTCGCCTATATCCTGGCCGACTCCGACAGCCGGGTCGTGTTCGCAGAAGACGACGAGCAGGTCGCCAAGCTGCGCGAGAAGCACTCGGAGCTGCCGTCGGTGGTCAAGGTCGTGGTGTTCGACGGCACCGCCGACGGGGACTGGGTCATCACGTTTGATGATCTGGCCGCGCTGGGCGAGAAGTATCTCGCGGATCATCCCGACGTCATCAAGGAGCGCGTCGCCGCCACCACCGGCGATTCGCTCGCCACGCTGATCTACACCTCCGGTACGACTGGCCGCCCCAAAGGCGTCCGCCTGGCCCATGACGGCTGGGTCTACGAAGGCGCCGTCATGGTCGCCGCAGACATCCTGAGTGAGGACGATCTGCAGTTTCTCTGGCTGCCTATGGCCCACTCGTTCGGCAAGGTACTGCTGTCGACACAGCTGGCTATCGGCTTCGCTACCGCGATCGACGGCCGGGTGCCTCGCATCGTCGACAACCTCGCGGTCGTACGCCCGACGTTCATGGGCGCCGCACCGCGTATCTTCGAGAAGGCCTACGGCCGCATCGTCGGCATGACGGAGGCCGAGGGAGGAGTCAAGCTCAAGATCTTCAAGTGGGCCGAGAAGGTTGGACTCGAGTACTCGCGTGCCGTGCGTTCGGGCGAGCCCGTCTCGCCCGTGCTCAAGGCCCAGTACGCGGTGGCCGACAAGCTCGTGTTCTCCAAGGTCCGCGCGCGCTTCGGTGGCCGGGTGCGATTCTTCATCTCGGGTGCGGCCGCCTTGTCGCCCGATATCGCCGAGTGGTTCCATGCCGCCGGCGTCCTGATCCTCGAGGGCTACGGCCTGACCGAGAACTGCGCGGGCGCCTTCGTCAATCAGCCCGACAACTTCAAGCTCGGCTCGGTCGGCACTGCCTTCCCCGGTAGCGAGGCCAAGATCGCCGAAGACGGCGAGATCCTGATCAAGGGTCCGCACGTTATGCGCGGATATCATAATCTCGACACCGAGAGCGCGTCCACGCTGACTCCCGAGGGCTGGCTGCACACCGGTGACGAGGGACGCCTCGACGAAGACGGCTTCCTGTTCATCACGGGCCGCAAGAAGGAGCTGTTCAAGACCTCGGGCGGCAAGTACGTCGCCCCGCCACACATCGAGGGGATGTTCAAGGGCATCAGCGCCTTGACCAGCCAGATCCTCGTCCACGGCAACGAGCGAAACTTCTGCACCGCGCTCATCACGCTAGACCCGGATGCAGTCACGGAGTGGGCCGCGCACCACGGAATGTCCGGACGCTCGTACACGGAGGTCGTCTCGTCGCCGAAAATGCGCGAGGTCGTCCAGGTCCAGATCGATGAGCTCAACAGCAAGATTAACCGCTGGGAGAGCATCAAGAAGTTCGCGATCCTCGACCACGACCTGTCAATCGAGTCGGGCGAGATCACGCCGAGCATGAAGGTTAAGCGCAATGTCGTCGAAGCCAACAACAAGGTGATTCTGGACGGCTTCTACGCTTAGTAGATGAACTCGACTGAAGGCCCGCTCTCCATCCCTGGGGAGCGGGCCTTCGTCGTCGAAGCGCGGCGACCATTCGGCATCTACGTCCACGTGCCGTTCTGCACCGTCCGCTGCGGTTACTGCGACTTCAACACGTACACCGCCGATGAGCTGGGCGAGGGTGCGACGCGGGCCACCTACGCCGATACCGCGATCAGCGAGATCCGCCGGTCCGCAGCTGAGTTCGGACGCCGTCCGGTAGAGACGGTCTTCTTTGGGGGCGGCACTCCCACGCAGTTGCCGTCATCGGATCTGGTGCGCATCCTGACCGCGATCGACGAGGAGTTCGGCCTGGCCGACGGTGTCGAGGTCACGACCGAGGCCAATCCCGACTCCGTGACACCTGAGTCGCTCGCGACGCTGTGTGCGGGCGGCTTCACTCGCATCTCGTTCGGGGTGCAGTCCGCCGTGCCGCACGTTCTCGCGACGCTGGAGCGGACGCACGATCCGGCCGGTGTGCCGCAGGCCGTTCGATGGGCGCGCGAGGCGGGCTTCGAACAGCTCAGCGTCGATCTGATCTACGGCACGCCGGGGGAGTCGATGGACGACTGGCGCGCGAGCATCGAACAGGCCATCGCACTCGAGCCCAACCACATCAGCGCCTACGCCCTCATCGTCGAGCAAGGCACGGCATTCGCGCGAAAGGTTCGACGCGGCGAGGTTGTGATGCCCGATGACGACGAGACCGCCGACAAATATCTGCTGGCCGACGATCTGTTCACGACCGCGGGACTCGGTTGGTATGAGCTGTCGAACTGGGCCCGCGACAACGCCGCGCAGTGCCGGCACAACGTCCTGTATTGGCGCAGCGACGACTGGGTCGGCATCGGGCCGGGCGCGCACTCCCACGTCGCTGGCGAGCGTTGGTGGAATGTCAAGCATCCTGCTGCCTATGCGCAGCGGCTCGCGGCCGACGAGGCTCCGCGCCACGACGGCGAGTCGATCGATGCCGACACAGCCCGCGTCGAGCAGATCATGCTCAAGACGCGACTGCGCAGCGGACTAGATCTGAGCTCGTTGACA
>JBBSSC010000187.1:0-5095 GCA_038242465.1 Propionibacteriales bacterium
CGAAATCAGGCCCGAGTCGACGAAATGCGTCGGGGTTGGTGTCGATCACGGCGGTCGAGTGACCGCGCGCTTCGAGACTGCGCGTCAGTGTCGATCCGACGCGTCCGCAACCCATGATCACGATATGCACGGAGGCGACGCTACACCGGCGGGAGCACTCATGCGTGCGCAAGCCCGCCAGAGGTCTAGCATCGTCTCTCGTGGGAGTAACCGAGGTCGCCAAGCGGGCACTGGTAGGACGCAAGCTTCGTAGTACCCAGCTGGGGGACACACTCCTCCCCCAACGCATCGCCTTGCCCGTCTTCGCGAGCGATGCGCTCTCATCCGTGGCGTACGCACCCGACGAGATCTTCCTGACCTTGTCGATCGGCGGGTTGTCGGCCTACACGTTCAACTGGCAGATCGGCGTTGCCGTCGCGTTGGTGCTGTTCACTGTCGTCGCGTCGTATCGGCAGAACGTCCACGCGTACCCCAGCGGTGGTGGCGACTACGAGGTGGCCACGGTCAACCTCGGACCCACGGCGGGCCTGACAGTCGGCAGCGCGCTGCTGGTCGACTATGTCCTGACCGTCGCGGTGTCGATCTCATCGGGCGTCCAGAACGCGACGTCGGCCCTGCCATGGCTCAACGGGCACGAGGCGACGGCGGCTTCTGCGCTCGTCATCCTGCTGATGGCGATCAACCTGCGGGGCGCCAAGGAATCCGGGACGACCTTCGCGATTCCGACCTACCTATTCATGATCGCGATCCTGATGATGGGCGTGTGGGGCTATGCCCGCTACCTGTTCGGGGATCTGCCGACGGTGCCCAGCGCAGCGTTCGACATCAAGCCCGAGGCACAGTTCGAGAACGGGCTGACGGGCATCGCGATGGTCTTCCTGCTGGCACGCGCATTTTCGTCGGGTTGTGCGGCGCTGACGGGTGTTGAGGCGATCAGCAACGGCGTGCCGGCGTTCAAGAAGCCCAAGAGCAAGAACGCCGCGACGACGCTGCTGCTGCTCGGCACACTGGCCATCACGATGCTAATGAGCATCATCGTGCTAGCCAATCTGATGAAGCTGCGCTACGTCGAGGATCCGGCACACCAGCTGTTGCGCGATGGCGTGCCAGCGGGAAATAGCTACGAGCAGGACACCGTCATCGGTCAGCTGGCCAAGACGCTCTACAGCGATTTCACACCGCTTTTCTACTTCACGATCGCGTGTACCGGCGTCATTCTGGTGCTCGCAGCCAACACGGCTTTTAACGGCTTCCCGGTGCTCGGATCGATCCTGGCGCGTGACGGCTACCCGCCTCGCCAGCTCGATACCCGTGGCGACAGACTGACGTTCAGCAACGGCATTATGGTGCTGGCGCTGGCGGCGATCGTCCTGATCCAGGCATTCGATGCCGAAGTCACCAAGCTCATCCAGTTGTACATCGTGGGTGTCTTCGTCTCGTTCACGCTCAGCCAGCTCGGGATGATCCGGCACTGGAACCGGCATCTGCGCTCAGAGACCGATCCGGCCGCCCGTTCGAAAATGATGCGTTCGCGCATCGTCAACACGATCGGGCTGGCCATGACGGGCACGGTGCTCGTGGTCGTGCTGCTGACGAAGTTCCTGGCCGGCGCGTGGATCGCGATCGTGGCCATGATCGCGCTGTTCATGATCATGCGGGCAATCGGCCGTCACTACGACCGGATCTCCGATGAGCTCGCGATCGACGATTCAGATGTCACGCTACCTTCACGGGTCCACGCAATCGTCCTAGTCAGCAAGCTGCACAAGCCCACCATGCGGGCGCTGACATATGCGCGGGTCTCCCGTCCCAATTCGCTCGAGGCGCTGACCGTAGGCTTCGACGCGGCGCAGACGGCGGAGCTCATGAAGCAGTGGGAAGAATTGTCGATCCCCGTTCCGCTCAAGGTCATCGACTCGCCGTACCGCGAGCTCGTGCGACCCGTCCTTCGCTACGTCAAGGAGCTGCGCAAGCAGGGGCCGCGCGACATCATCACGGTCTACATCCCGGAGTACGTCGTGGGCCGATGGTGGGAGCAGATCCTGCATAACCAGACCGCCCTGCGGCTCAAGGGCCGACTGCTTTTCGTGCCCGGTGTCATGGTGACGAGCGTGCCGTACCAGCTGAGCTCGGCAAGCCGCGCCAAGCGCAAGCTCGCCAAGAATCGACCCGCACCCGGCGATGTCCGTCGGGGTTTCAAGGAGCACCCATGACCACGACCGAGGCCATCGTCGACGTTGGCCCCGTTGCCCACGGCGGCCACTGCGTCGCGCGCCTGGACGGGCAGGTCGTCTTCGTGCGGCACACGCTTCCGGGGGAGAGCGTGCGCATCCGTGTCACGGAGCGGACCAAGAGCTTCCTGCGTGCGGATGCCATCGAGGTCCTTGCCGCGGCTCCGGGCCGCGTCGAACCGCCGTGCGAGTACGCGGGACCGGGACGTTGCGGTGGGTGCGACTTCCAGCACGTCGATCCTGCGGTGCAGCGTCAGCTTCTGGGCGATGTCGTGCGCGAGCAGCTTCGCCGTCTCGCGGGCATCACCTGGGACGGCGAGGTCGAGGCCGTGGAGCCCGACGCACTGGGCTGGCGCACCCGCGTGCAGTTCGCGGTTGACGACCAGGGACGTCCTGGACTGCGCAAGCACCGCTCGCACGAGATCATCCCGGTCGAGCGCTGCCTCATCGCGCACCCGGATCTGCCCGTCGTCCTGAATCGGACGTGGGATGACGATGCGGTCGAGGCGATCGTCTCGTCCACGGGCGACAAGCTGCTCGTGACGGACGCCAGCATCAGTGACGAGATCGAGGCCGAGGTGAGCGGCGTCGTCGCGAGAGACGGAACCACCCGTGGCGGACGCGGAGCCGTGACCGAGCGGGTCAATTCAGCCGATTTCAGGGTGTCCGGCTCAGGCTTCTGGCAAGTGCACCCCGCAGCCGGATCGACGCTCGTGGACGCTGTCCTCGCCGGGGCCGATGTTCGCGCAGGCGAGACGGTGCTGGATCTCTACGCGGGCGTCGGGCTGTTCACGACGTTCCTGGCCGAAGCGGTCGGCGAGACCGGCACGGTGCTTAGCGTCGAGTCGGATCAGGTCGCCTCGCGCGACGCCCGTCGCAATCTGCACGAACTGCCGCAGGTGACTCTCGTCGGCGAGACCGTCGAACGGGCGCTGCGGCACGGCCAGCTCGGCGCGTCTGCGGACGTCATCGTCCTCGATCCGCCACGTACTGGCGCCAAGAAGGCCGTGCAGGGCATCGTCGATCTCGCACCCCGTCGCATCGTCTACGTCGCGTGCGACCCGGCCGCCCTGGCGAGAGACTTGGCCTCGTTCGCGAGCAGGGGCTATGCGCTGACGGGCCTGCGCGCCTTCGCCTTGTTCCCCATGACCCAGCACGTCGAGTGCGTCGCGGTGCTGGAGCGCGTTGTCGTCGGGGGCTGACCTCACGTCTATAGCGCCCCGCCGTCAGCGGCGGTTGACCAGGATGCTTGTCACGAGCGCGGTAAGGGACAGCGAGATCATGGCTCCGGTTGCGTTGGGCGCTGCTAGGAGCGGGATGACTGCGAGGAGCAGGACGTCGAAGCCTCGTAAGGCGCTGAGGATCAGTCCCGTGGGCAGACCACCGGCAGGTGTGGAGACGAGCGGCTGCGAGTAGTCCGGGGGAGGGGCCAGGAGCCAGCGGGCGATGGCGCCGAGGGATGCCGTGCTGGTCGTCAGGGAGACGAGCACGATCTCGCTGGGGGTGGTGTTATCGAGTCCGTGTGCAATCGCGGGTGCTGTGGCGAGAGACCAGACGGCCAGAGCGGCGCCAGGGATGATGAGCGTCGCTGAGCGGACGGTCGCCAGCGACATCGGGAAGCAGCGGACGAGTCCCGGATTGCGGCCCGTTGTCCGCAGCGCCGAGAACAGCCAGAGCCCGCTCACGAATGCCGTGAAGGCTGTGAGCGGGATGACCGCGGCATCTAGCCCCAGGGCCACGACGACGTACGGCACGATCGCGGCTGCTGCCAGGGCCGTGACGGCGCCGATCGAGCGGCGCAGGCGGACGACATCGCGCCAGACCAGGGCCCACATGCCGCTGGGGCCGCCGCGGACGGGCCGAACCGTCGCGGCGTTCAGCCAGCGGCGGGCCACCAGGACGTCGTAGGCCAGCGTCAGGTCGAGGCTTGCCAGTGCCCCGGACAGGCTCGACAGCAGCGAGCCCCCGGGGATGAGCTGCGCGCGGAGCAGTGCGCCCAGGCGTCCGAACGCGCGGGCCGTCAGGCCAACGAGAGCGACGCCCGCAACAGCGAGCATGGCCCATCCGGCCGGCCCGTTGATCCAGTCAGACGTCGTGGCAGGAGCGTGGTCGAGGGCGATCAGCAGCATCCAGATCCACACGACAGCACCAAGGATGATCGCAAGACCGTGGGTCGCGCGCCCGCCACGCGACTGCCACGCCGCTGCACCAGCGGCTGCGGCAGCACCGGCGATGGCGGCGGTGACGCCGAGCACCGCGAGTGGGCCGTAGCCGAGACCCCCGAGCAGGGCCGTCGCCGTGACGACGAGCCCACACGCGAGGGCGGATGTCACGCAGGCCAGCACGAGCCGCGCGCGCAACAGCGGACGTCGATCGATGGGCGTAGTCAGCAGCCAGGCGCCGGTTGCGGGCGTGACCATGATGGGTCCGACGGCAGCGGCCGCGGCCAGCGCCACCGCGATGACGCCGACTGCCGAGGCCCATACCAACGAGGTGCGCGCGTCATCGCAGCTTGCGGTGGTGCAGCCGTCGGCGATGTTGACTCGGGCCTGGATCAGCACGCTGATTGCCATCGCGCCGACCACGACGGTGGAGAAGACCCAGATATAGGCCTCCGACAGCTGTTCGTAGATCGTGGTATCTGCCCGCTCGCGACGCCACGACCGCATCTGTCGGCGCAGCTCGCGCGCGCCCGCGGCAGAGGTGACGCTCACTGCGGGCCGAGGTCGAGCACGTAGTCGGCGACGGCATCGACCAGCTCTGGATCGTGGCTGACCAGCAGGATGCCGAGACCATTCGCCTTCTCGGCCACAAGCCGTTCGGCCAGCCAAGCGAGGCCGGACGCGTCGAGGCGCTGCTCGGGC
>JBBSSC010000188.1:0-5088 GCA_038242465.1 Propionibacteriales bacterium
CGACGTTTTCATCCCCGACGAGATGCTGGTCGCGGAGCCCGGGATGGGCTGGAAGCTCGCACGGACGACGCTGGCCAACGAGCGGGTTGCGCTGTCGGGCGAGTCCTCGGCGCTCGGCAGCGGCGGTGAGATACTCGTCGGTCTGGTCGAGGCCGATCCGTCCGTCGATGCCCAACGGCTCACACAGCTCGGCAAGATCCTGTGCGATGCGCAGTCTGGTGGACTCTTCGCCCTGCGCACCGCGATCCGTCAGGTCAGTGGCGCGCAGCCAGGTGCCGAGTCGAGCGTGGGCAAGCTGCTCGGTGTCGCCCACATCCAGGAGGTCTGGGAGACCGCGATGGACTGGCAAGGCGCGATGGCTGTCGAAGGAGAAGGCGGACGTGGCACGGCGACCTGGTCGTTCATGTCGAGCCGTAGCCTGTCGATCGCCGGCGGTACCACCGACGTCCAGCTCAACATCATCGGCGAGCGCATCCTGGGCTTGCCCCGCGATGCCGAGCCCACCACGAAGGCCTGAGGGAACACACCATGACGATCGATCGCGATGTGGCGCTGGCCGCCGAACCGTCGGTGCGCGATATCTCGTGGACGAGCCGCGATGTGCTGCTCTACCACCTAACGCTGGGCGCTGGCCGCAACAAAGAGGCCGACCCCGAGCTCGGTTGGACGTACGAGCGCGATCTGCAGGTGCTGCCGACCTTCGCGGCCGTCGCAGGCCAGGGCATCTCGGCGGGCGATGCCGCTCCCGCGGGCCTGAGCCTGCCCGGCATCGACATCGATCTGCGCAAGATCCTGCACGCGGGCCAGTCCCACACCGTGCACAGACCGCTGCCAGCCTCCGGCAGCGCGCGCCTCACGTCGCGCGTCGCAGAGGTCTGGGACAAGGGCAAGGCCGCCGTCATCGTCCTCGAGGGGAACGCGGCGACGCCCGATGGCGATCCGCTGTGGACATCCCGCATGCAGATGTGGGTCCGTGGTGAAGGCGGCTTCGGCGGCGAACCCGGCCCCGAGCAGGAGTGGTCGGCCTCGGACCGGGAACCGGATCATGTGCTGGAGTCCGTCACAACGCCCGACCAGGCGCTGCTTTACCGGCTCAACGGCGATCTGAACCCGCTGCACATCGATCCGCAGGTCGCATCGGCTGTGGGCTTCGATGGTCCGATCCTCCACGGCCTCGCGTCCTACGGCGTCGTGGCCAAGGCCCTGGTCGACGGAGTGCTCGACGGCGATGCGACCCGGCTCACGTCCATCTCAGTCCGTTTCGCGGGGATCCTGAGCCCCGGCGAGACGATCCGCACCTCGGTGTGGCGGGATGGCTCCCAGCTGTCGTTCGTCGCGACCTGCCCCGAGCGAGACGATGCCCCCGTCCTCTCCCACGCGACGGCGGAGGTGCGCGCATGAGCGAACGTCCTACTCTCACCGCGACGACCTCCAACGTCGGCGTCGACGCGGCCGTCGAGGCGGCCCGCCGTGTCATCGCGGCGCTGCTGCACGCAGGCGGCAACTCCGCAGCCGAGATGACCGAGGTGGCGGCCAAGCTGACCGACGTCGCCGATCACCTCGAGAAGCATGCTCCGTCCCGCGAGGAACGGCTCATCGACATGTGGGGCGGCGAGGGTGTGACGCGCCACGATCCCGTGAGCGGGCCCGAGAACGCGATCGCCCCGCCATTGCCGCTGCGCGGTCTGCCCGATGGCTCGATCGAGGGACGCGCGACGCTGGGTCTGCCTTACCAGGGGCCGCCCGGATGCGTACACGGCGGCATTTCTGCGCTGCTGCTCGACCACACGCTCGGTGTGGCCAATCACTGGGCCGGCGACTCCGGGATGACCGGCACGCTGACGCTTCGTTACCACCGGCCGACCCCGCTGTTCGTCGAGTTGACGGTGCGGGCGCGACAGGTCTCGGTCGACGGACGCAAGATCCTGACGACCGGCGAGATACTGGCCGACGGTGAGGTATGCGTCTCAGCAGAGGGATTGTTCATTAACAAGCAGCTCGCTCGTCCACGCTGACGGTAACGTGGCTGATTGCGATGTCTCCTTGCCCCCAGCTGAGCAGGAGCCGAACCAGGGAGCACCCTTGCCACGAGTAGCCGAAGACCGGTTGCCGGCCGAGCCGTCGTCACCGGATCAGAAGGCGCGCTATCGACGCATTCTGGCCGCTGCTTCCAAGCACGGTGCCGCCAATGGGCTCGAGCGGGTCCAGATGCACGAGGTGGCCCGCGAGGCGGGCGTCGCGATCGCGACGCTGTACCGCTATTTCCCGTCCAAGACGCATCTGTTCACGGCGCTCCTGCGCTCGCAGATGGACCGACTCGGCGAGCTGTCGGTCAAGCCGCGACCCGACGAGTCAGCCGCCGACGGGATCGCCCGGCTGCTCGTCAGCGCCGGACGGCAGCTCTTGCGCACTCCGCTGCTGGCTCACGCGATGATCCAGTCCAATAACGCGATGGTCGCCCAGGTGCCCGGCGGGGCCGTCACCGAGGACTTCACTGATCTGATGCTGCGGGCAGCCGGGATCGACGAGCCGACCGACCACGACCGCAAGCTGTGCATGCTCCTCGAGCAGGCCTGGTACGGCATCGTGACCTCGGCGCTCAACCGAGCCATCGACCCTGATCAATACGAGGCGGACACCGAGCTCATCTGTCGTCTCATCCTCCGCGACGACGAACGCTGACTGGGGTCCCCTCCGCTTGCTGAGGAGGGGGTTACTGCCCCCTGAGGAGGGGGTTACTGCCCCCTGAGGAGGGGGTTACTGCCCCAGAGGACCCATTGGGCGGTAACCCCCTCGTCGTTGGGCGGTAACCCCCTCGTCGTTGGGCGGTAACCCCCTCGTCGTTGGGCGGTAACCCCCTCGTCGTAGGGCGGTAACCCCCTCGTCAGCGGTTAGAAGCCGATGTCTCGGCGGATGACCTTGCCGGTCGCGTTGCGGGGCAGGGGGAGGCCCTCGATGCGCCAGCGGGTGGGCACCTTGAAGTAGGCGAGCGCCTCGGTCGCATGCTCGCGCAGGCGCTCCTCGAGCGTGTCCACGTCGGCGTCGACCGTGGGGACGATCACCGCGCCGACCTCTTGTCCGAGATCGCTGTGCTCGACGCCGATCACGATGCATTCCGAGACCTCGCCGTGATCGGTCAGCACCCCCTCGATCTCAGCGGGGTAGACATTCTCGCCGCCGCGGATGATTAGATCTGTGCGTCGGCTGCTGAGGCTGACCCGCCCCTGCTCGTCGAACACGCCCAGATCGCCGGTGTGTAGCCAGCGGTCCTTGCGGATCGCCTCTGCCGTGGCCTGCTCGTCGTCCCAGTAGCCCAGCATGTTGAAGGCGCTGCGAACGCAGATTTCGCCTTCGACGCCTTGAGGAACCGACAATCCGTCGACGCCTCGGATCTCCATCTCCACACCGATGATGGGCCGTCCCAGAGTTCCTGGCGCATCGGCGAGGTCCTGCGGGCTGGCGGCAGCGATGGCGGTGCACGTCTCGGTCAGTCCGTAGCTGTCGACCAGCGCGGACGCGAACGGCAGCTGGGTGCGCACCTGCTCCTTGAGCTGGGGCGATGAGGGCGCCGATGCCAGGGAGAACGATGTCAGTGACGAGGTGTCGTACGGCGAAAGATCGGCTTCCAGCAGGCGTGAGGCCATCGTCGGGACCGCGCCCCAGTTGGTCACCCGCTCCTGCTCGATAAGTAGCATCAGCGGGTCGATCTTGAAGCCGCCGAGGTGCAGGGCGATCTTGCTGCCGGTCGCGAGGCGGGGGACCGCAATATTGTGCAGGCTCGCGATGTGGAACAGCGGCAGCGCCATGAGATAGGCGCGGTCCCGGGGATCGATGGGGTTGCCGAACGCGGCCATGAGCGAGTCGTTGAAGCGGTGGTACTCGATGACCGAGAGCAGGTTGCGGTGAGTGTGAATCGCGCCCTTGGGCCGCCCCGACGTGCCGGACGTGTACAGGATCACCGCGGGATCATCCTCGGCCACATCGGCCGAGGGGACCGCGGCGTCGGGATGCGCGCTGGCGGCCCGTCGGATGTCGTCGAGGCCCATGACGGGGACCTGTGCGTGGGCCAGGAGCGCGCGGCGCTTCTCATCGGCGACGATCAGGACGGGACGGGAGTGCGAAACGGCGTAGTCCAGCTCGCGGGCGGTCCACCATGCATTGAAGCCCACGGAGATCGCCCCGATCGAGACCGTGGCCCAGAAGGCGAGGATCCACTCGGCGGTGTTGGCCGCGGCGAGCGCCACCCGGTCGCCCTTCTGCACGCCGTACTCGTCTCGCAGCACCTGGGCAAGTGAGGCGACCATTGCGGCGTGCTGCGTGAACGTGATCTGCTCGTCCAGCGATGCGATGTACACCCGGTCGCCGTGATCCATCGAGGTCGCGAGCACATCGTGAAGGGCGCGCTGGCGATTGGCGAAAAGTGTCACGGGGGCACCGAGCACTTCCTCGCGGACGAGCTCGAAGGGCGCCCCTGTCGCCGTCAGACCGGTGATGATCTGACGTGCTGCGAGCTGGGGATCGATCTGAGTGGGCATGCGCTCTCCTGGCGGGGAAATACTTGGCACGGGCGGCCTCGACAGTGTGGTTCAGGGGTGAGCGCGGTCATACCGACCGTACCGATGAGCGGGACTCCTACGAGCCGCTCTGGCCTTTATCCCACTGATCGGGATCAGTGTCGAGGGCGTGGTGCCGGTCACACCATGCTCTGGCTCGCAGGTCGGGTTTTTGCCGTTGCAGAGGTGCAGAACACGGACTGGCTGTCACCCCCCACCTGCCGCCCAGGCGGTCAGCGAGAAGGAGAACTACCGGATGAAGAACTTCAGGAATGTGCGTGGAGCACGGCTGGGCATTGCTGCCCTCGCTCTGGCGCTCACCGCTAGCGCGTGCGGTTCGAGCCGCGACGACGCGGATGGCGGAAAGGCCGCCGACGACACCGATTCGACGAAGACGTCGGCCGCCGAATTCGGTGACCTCGCGTCACCGTGTGGCAAGGGTGACGCCAAGGGCGCGACGGATCAGGGCGTCACCGATGACGCGATCAAGGACCTCAAGCCGGTCTTCCGCCCCGACGGCGTGGTCACGGCCGGC
>JBBSSC010000189.1:0-5020 GCA_038242465.1 Propionibacteriales bacterium
CCTCCGAAGGAGAGAGTGGCCTATCTCGACAATGCCCGCTACTGGGTCATGCTGCTCGTCGTCATCGGACATTCGCTAACCGAGCTGGTCGTGATGGACTCCGCGCGCGGCGTGTACACGTGGATCTACTCGTTCCACATGCCGTTCTTCATCCTGATCTCGGGCTACACCGCACGGCACTACATCGGCGACTTCCGGCAGATCCGGCGCATCGTCAGCACCCTGATCGTGCCGTACCTGATCGTCGAGACGAGCCTGCAGCTCATCACCCGCCACTATGACGGCGAGCCCCAGAACCTGATGATCCTGTCGCCCCAGTGGCTGGGCTGGTTCCTCGCGGCGCTGTTCATCTGGCGCCTCACGACGCCCATCTGGCGAGCTCTGAAGTACCCCATCACGACATCGATCGTGATCTCCCTACTCGCGGGCCTGATCGAGATCCCCAACGTCTTAGCGCTGCCGAAGGTGCTCGCACTACTGCCTTTCTGGGTCATCGGCCTGCATATGAACCGTGAGCTGTTCACGAAGCTCAGCGATGTGCGTATCCGCATCGTCTCGGTCATTGTCCTGGTGACCTCATTCGTGATCTGTCAGCGGCACGCCGGAGAGTGGACGACTCGCTGGCTGTTGTGGAAGGACCGCTACGACGAGGCACCCTTCGACGCCTCCGCATGGGGTGGCATCTCGACCCGCGCCGAGCTCATCGTCGTCGGCATGGTCTTGACGTTCGCGACGCTCTCACTGATACCGCGCTCATACTCCATCACGACGGTCCTCGGCGGCCGGACGATCTACTGCTATCTCCTGCACGGATTCATCATCATCTGGCTCGATAGGCAGTTCGACCTGTGGGCGAAGCTCGAGCCCTACGGGGCGACTGCGGTGGTGGGCTGCATCGTCGTGGCGGTCGTCGTCGCCAATATTTTGATGACCAAGCCCATCGCAGTGATCTTCCGGCCGATCTTCGAGCCGCGGCTCACCTGGCTGTTCCGTGAAGCCGAGCCGCCCTCCGTGCGCGTGCCCGTGAGCTCGATCGACCCGCCGCCGTCGGCCGCCACGCGCCCGTGAACGCACGCTGGATGTTGCCCGCACTGAGCCTGCGTGGTCTGGGCGTGTGTGGTCTGGGCGTGTGCGGTCTGGGCCTATGCGCACTGCTGCTCGCGGGATGCTCGAGCGATGCGCAGGAGACGTCCACCTCGACCGATGCCACCCGGGCTGCCAATGGCTCGTGCGCGAACTTGATCGTCATCGGAGCACTGGGTTCCACCCAGAACCCCGATCTCAACAGCGGCGTCGGCACCGAGGTGCGCCTCACGACCGACCGTCTCATCCGCCTCGTGCACGCGCGGTCGGCCAAGACCGTCGGACTCGAGGCGATCGACTACGACTCGGCCGCGGCCGCGTCGCTCGATGCCTATCTGGCCCACACTGCGGAGGGGGCGACCATGATGACGTCCCGACTTCGCGAGATCGCGCGGGCGTGCCCCGACAGCCGCTTCGCCCTGCTCGGCTTCAGCCAGGGGGCACAGGTCGTCCACGGCGCGGCAGCGCACATGCCGTCTGAGCTGGCTCGACGAGTGGCCCTGGTGGCGATGATCGCCGACCCGTCCCGCGATCCTGCCGACCGCATCCGGCACTGGTCATATGCCGACAGCCCGGCCCCACAGCCGGGCAAGGTCGGCGCCGGTGCGCCGATCGACCCCGCACTGCGCGATGTCGCGATCAGCCTGTGCGTCGCGGCCGACGATATCTGCAACGATGTCGGCGCACCCGGCGGTCCCCCGTCCGCGGCGCACAAGCACTTCTACGAGAAGCCGTCGACCGTCCGCATCACGGCCAAGCAGCTCGACAGCATCTTGCAAGCCCAAGGCATCTGAGCCGAGCTAGCCGAGCAATCGTGCGGCCCGGATGATGTCGTCTTCCTGAAGCAGGACGAGATCGGCCGCGGCTCCCAGCGGGATGAAGCTATCGAGACTCGTGACGCGGCCGATCGATCCGCGATAGCCGTTGTCGACCAAGAACGTCACGACCGACTCGGACACTCCCCCACTGCGCCGCGTCTCGTCGGCGACCAGGATCCGGTCGAAGCCTGCGGCATGCTCCATCAGCTCGGCCTCGGGAAGCGGTGCCAGCCAGCGCAGGTCGAGGACGGTGCACGCGATGCCCTCCTCGGCTAAGGCCCGCGCGGCGCGGAGACTCAGGAACACACCATTGCCGAAGGTCACGATGAGTACGTCACAGCCTGCTCCGTGGACCGTGACCCGGGCCAAGCCATCGCCCTCGCCCGAGGTCGGATACGGCGCCAGCCAGCCTCCATCGCCGGGCTCGTGCAGATCGCGCGAGTGATAGCGGGCGATCGGCTCTAGGAAGACGCACACCCGTCCCTCCTCCCTCGCCAGTGCGATACACGTCCGCAGCATCCCCGGAGCATCCGCCGGATGGCTCGGCACGGCCAGCACCAAGCCGGGGATATCGCGCAGGACGGCCACCGAGTTGTCATTGTGGAAGTGCCCGCCGAAACCCTTCTGATACGCGAGTCCAGCGATGCGCACGACCATGCCGTTGCGGTACTGCCCGTTGGAGAAGAAGCCCAAGGTCGCCGCCTCGCCGCGCAACTGGTCCTCGGCATTGTGCAGATAGGCCAAGTATTGAATCTCGGGAATCGGCAGCAGCCCCGCGATGGCGGCTCCCAGAGCCGTGCCGAGGATCGTCTGCTCGTCCAGCAGCGTGTCGAAGACCCGCACTGGACCGAAGGCCTTGCGCAGTCCGCGCGTCAGCCCGTAGACCCCGCCCTTCGCGCCCACGTCCTCGCCGAAGACCAGCGCCTCGGGCACCGCCGCGAGCACCTCAACCAGGGCGGCATTGATGGATTGCGCGAGCGTCAGCGGGCCGCGCTCTGCAGAGGTCTGCGAGGCCATCGCGGCGACGGCGCTCGCGACGGCCTCGGTCCTGCGCGGGGCAATGGGCGCCATCACCTCATCGGACGCGCCCAGCCGCTCGGACGTTCCGGCGTCCGCGGCGGCAGCCATAACCTCGTCTCGCACGGCCTCGTAGCGATCGAGAATCTCCTGTGCCGTCAAGATGCCACTGTCGAGGAGATGCCGAGCCGTGTGCACGAGCGGATCGCGCGCGTGATCCCGCTGGATCTCGACCTGGGTGCGATAGCCCACCTCGGCATCCGAGCCGGCATGGCCCATGAAACGGACGGTCTTGACGTGGAGGATCCCGGGCCTGCGCCCGCTTCTCACCCGGTCGACGGCCTCCTGCACACCAGCGAGGATGCCATCCACATCCGTGCCATCGACCCGTGAATAGTCGAGGCCGGGATAGCTCGACAGCGTTCGTTCGAGCCAGCCTTGCGGCGTCTTGGTGCTGATGCCGATCCCGTTGTCCTCGCACACGAACAGCACCGGCACCCGAACGCCGCGATATGTGCAGTACCCCGCTGAATTCAGGGCACCGACGGCCGTCGAGTGATTCGCCGAGGCGTCGCCGAAGCTGCACACCACGACGGAGTCGCGTGGCCATGGGGTCTCGACACCCATCACGGCCGCCCGCTCGATCGAGAAGCCGAGGCCGACCGCGCGGGGCAGGTGGGAGGCGATCGTCGAAGTCTGGGGAATGATGTTGAGGCCACGATGGCCGAACACCTTGTGCCGCCCTCCGGAAATGGGATCCTCGACGGCAGCGGCCATGCTCAGCAGCACGTCCCTGACGGGCGTCGAGCCGTCGACCTGGGCCGCTCGCGCAGCGTAGAAGCCGCCTGAGCGATAGTGCAGCAGGGCCGGATCGGTGGGACGCAGCGCCATCGCGACGGCCGCATTGCTTTCGTGACCAGCTGATCCGATCGTGTAGAAGCCCCGATCCTGGGCACGGAGCCACCGCGCGGCAAAATCGAGGTGCCTGCTCTGCAACTGCGCATCGAAGTAGGCCAACAGACGCGTCGCCGGGAGGTCCACCGTCGCGATCGCCTGGGAACGGTCTGGGGATGTCTCGCGCGTCCAGCGGCCGGCCTGCTCGAGGAAGTGCTCGTCGATCGACCTGCCGGTGACGTCCACCAGACCAGCATCGCCGCATGACCATCGGTTGGCCACCCACTCGGGTCCCAGGAACTTGCACCGGATGCCTATATTGGCGCCGAAGACGACTGGGTCTGGCCGCCGGCAGACCCTCATCCGAGAGGGCCCAAGATCCATGCAGCTGACCCGACCGCAAGCCGTGACCGCCGGCGTGACCGTCCTCGCGGTGGCATTGCTGGCCACCCTCGTGGGCTACCAGGCCGTCAAGACCTCAGAGCCGGCCGAGGGTGCCGAGGCATCGAGCCTGCTGGTTCGCGCGGATAGCCACCGGCTCGAGACCGCAGAGGGCGGCAAGGCTACCTTGGTCGAGTTCCTCGACTTCGAGTGCGAGTCGTGCCGAGCTGCCTATCCATTCGTCGAGGGCCTCCGCGAGCGGTACGCCGACAAGCTCACGGTCGTGATGCGGTACTTCCCGCTCGATGCGCACAAGAACTCCCGGAACGCCGCACATGCCGTGGAGTCCGCTGCCCGCCAGGGCAAGCTTCAGGACATGTACTCGCGGATGTACGAGACGCAGACCCAGTGGGGCGAGAAGCAAGACTCGCAGGCTGCACTGTTTCGCACCTTCGCCGAAGATCTCGGCCTCGACATGACTCGGTACGACCGCGATGTCGTCAGCACATCGGTGGCCGAGCGCGTCGAGCGCGACGTCGCCGATGGTATGGCTGTCGGAGTGACGGGGACGCCGACCTTCTTCCTCAACGGCACCAAGCTGCAGCCCGATACGACGCAGGAGTTCTACGACGCGATCGATGCTGCGCTCGCCGAATAGCCTCAGAGCACCGCGCCGCGCTGGCTGAGCCGGCCGACGCCCGGCGCGAACCGGCCCACCGTGCTGGCGTACGCGGTGTAGGCCCCGCCGTGGACCGCCAACAGATAGGGCTCCTCGACGATGCGTACCTGGAGCTGGAGCGCGATCAGGAGCATTAGCAGCCCCGCAA
>JBBSSC010000190.1:0-5015 GCA_038242465.1 Propionibacteriales bacterium
CGATCCCGTGAGGTACGCATCGACGCCCGCAGCGGCCGACCGGCCCTCCGCGATCGCCCACACGATGAGCGACTGACCGCGGCCCGCATCGCCGGCGACGAACACCCCGTCGATGCTCGACATGTAACGCTTGTCGCGCAAGACGTTGCCGCGCTCGTCGAGCTCGACGCCGAGCTGGTAGACGAGGCCCTCGGTCTCGGGGCCTGTGAAGCCCATCGCGAACAGCACGAGCTGAGCGGGCAGATCCTTCTCGGTGCCCTCTATCTCGGTGAGCCTGCCATCGATGAACTCGACCTCCACCAGACGCAGCGCGCTGACGTGACCGGACTCGTCTCCGATGAATTCTTTGGTCGAGACCGAGTAGACCCGGTCGCCGGCCTCTTCGTGAGCCGAGGAGACCCGGTAGATCATGGGGTAGGTCGGCCACGGCTGGGCGCCGGGACGATCCATGCCGGGATTGGGCAGGATCTCCAACTGCGTGATCGAGCGAGCGCCCTGACGCACCGACGTGCCGAGGCAGTCCGCGCCGGTGTCTCCGCCGCCGATGATGACGACATCCTTGTCGGTCGCGAGGATCTGGTCCTCAACGACTTCGCCGACCGCGACACGGTTGGCCTGGGGCAGGAACTCCATGGCCTGGTGGATACCGCCGAACTCGCGTCCGGGAGCGGGCAGATCGCGTCGCACGGTCGAGCCGATCGCGAGGACGACGGCGTCATAGCGATCGCGGAGCTGCGAGCCGGTCAAGGTATCGCCGACGCGGACGCCGGTGCGGAAGACCGTGCCCTCACGCTCCATCTGGTCGATACGACGATCGACCTGGAGCTTCTCCATCTTGAACTCGGGGATGCCGTAGCGCAGCAGTCCACCGGGCTTGTCATCACGCTCGTAGACCGCGACGGTATGACCAGCGCGGGTCAGCTGCTGAGCGGCGGCGAGCCCCGCGGGACCGGAGCCGACGACCGCAACGGTCTTACCGGTCAGCCACTCGGGCGCCTCGGGCTTGACCTGACGGTCGTCCCACGCCTTGTCGATGATCGAGACCTCGACATTCTTGATCGTCACAGCGTCGCGGTTGATGCCGACGACGCACGCCGTCTCGCACGGCGCCGGGCACAGACGACCCGTGAACTCCGGGAAGTTGTTGGTCGCGTGCAGACGATCGAGCGCCTCGTCCCAGTCGGAACGCCACACGAGGTCGTTCCACTCCGGGATCAGGTTGCCCAGCGGGCAGCCCGAGTGGCAGAACGGGATACCGCAGTCCATGCAGCGTCCAGCCTGCTCGGTGATGATCGGCAGCAGGGCGCGACCGGGTCCACCGGGATATACCTCGTTCCAGTCCTTGACCCGTTCGGCCACGGGACGCCGTTCGGCGACCTGGCGGGGGGTGTTGATGAAACCTCTGGGATCAGCCACGAGCGGCCACCTCCATCATGCGAGCTGTGGTGTCTTCTTCGGACAGGCCTTCGGCCTCGGCGGCATCGCGCGCCTCGAGCACCAGGCGGTAGTTGATCGGCATGATCTCGGTGAAGCGCGACAGCGACTGCTCCCAATGGGCCAGCAGCTGTTCGGCCACCGCGGAGCCGGTTTCTTCGTGGTGCTTGCGAATAAGCGTCTTGAGCTCATCAGCGGTGCCCTCGGGCACAGGACGCATCTCAACCATCTCGGTGTTGACGACCTTCTCGTCGAGATCGAGGATGTACGCCGAACCGCCGCTCATGCCGGCCGCGACGTTGCGACCGGTCGGACCGAGGATCACGACGCGTCCGCCCGTCATGTACTCGAGGGCGTGGTCTCCCACTCCTTCGACGACGGCGCTGACGCCCGAGTTGCGGACGCAGAAGCGCTCACCGACCTTGCCGCGCAGGAAGATTTCTCCCCCGGTCGCACCGAAGCCGATGACATTGCCCGCGACGATGTGCGCCTCGGCAGTGAGCTGCGCATCGCGTGGCGGCCGGACGACGATGCGTCCACCCGACAGGCCCTTGCCGACATAGTCGTTGCCATCTCCCTCGAGCCGCAGCGTGATGCCCTTGGGTACGAATGCTCCGAATGACTGACCGGCCGAGCCGAGAAATGTGATGTCGATCGTGTTCTCAGGCAGACCCTCGCCGCGGTAGCGCTTGGTCACCTCGTGACCCAGCATCGTGCCGACCGTGCGGTTGACGTTGCGGATCTCAACCTGCGCACGAACGGGTTCGCCGCTGGCGAGCGCATCGGCGCTCAGCGCGATGAGCTCGTTGTCGAGCGCCTTGTCGAGGCTGTGGTCCTGTGTCGTGGTGTTGTGCATCGCCGCACCCTCGGCCAGCTCAGGAACGTACAGGATCGGCGTCAGGTCGAGACCGTCTGCCTTCCAGTGCTCGACGGCCCCGTCGACCTGCAGCGACTCGGCATGACCGACAGCCTCTTGGATGCTGCGGAATCCGAGCTGCGCGAGGTACTCACGGACTTCCTGGGCGATGTACGTGAAGAAGTTGACGATGTACTCGGCCTTGCCGGAGTACATCTCGCGCAATGCCTTGTTCTGCGTTGCGACGCCCACGGGGCATGTGTCGAGGTGGCACACGCGCATCATGATGCAGCCGCTGACGACCAGCGGCGCCGTCGCGAAGCCGAACTCCTCGGCCCCCAGCAGGGCCGCGATGATGACGTCGCGGCCGGTCTTGAGCTGGCCATCGGCCTGCACCACGACGCGGTCGCGCAGCCCGTTGATCAGCAGCGTCTGCTGGGTCTCAGCGAGGCCCAGCTCCCACGGACCGCCCGCATGTTTCAGCGATGTCAGCGGGGATGCGCCCGTGCCACCGTCGTGTCCCGAGATCAGGACGACATCGGCCTTGGCCTTCGCGACGCCCGCCGCGATCGTGCCGACGCCGACCTCGGACACGAGCTTGACGTGCACGCGTGCCGACGGGTTGGCGTTCTTCAGATCGTGGATGAGCTGCTTGAGATCCTCGATCGAGTAAATGTCGTGATGCGGCGGCGGCGAGATGAGGCCGACACCCGGAGTGGAGTGACGCGTGCGAGCCACCCACGGGTAGACCTTGGGTCCGGGCAGCTGACCGCCCTCACCCGGCTTGGCGCCCTGAGCCATCTTGATCTGGATGTCATCGGCGTTCGTCAAGTACTCCGATGTGACACCGAAACGTCCCGAGGCGACCTGTTTGATCGCCGAGCGACGCTCGGGGTCGTACAGACGGTCGGGATCCTCGCCACCCTCGCCGGTGTTGGACTTGCCGCCGAGGCGGTTCATCGCGATCGCGAGGGTCTCGTGCGCTTCCTGGCTGATTGAGCCGTACGACATCGCGCCAGTCGAGAAGCGCTTGACAATCTCAGAGACCGGCTCGACCTCGTCAATCGGGACCGCGGGACGCGCCCCCTCGTTGAAGGCGAACAGACCGCGCAGCGTCATAAGCCGCTCGGACTGGTCGTCGACGCGCGAGGTGTACTGCTTGAAGATCTCGTACGAGCCCGTACGGGTCGAGTGCTGAAGACGAAAGACCGTCTCCGGGTCGAACAGGTGCTCGGGACCCTCACGACGCCACTGGTACTCGCCGCCGACATCGAGGTGGCGACGCGGACCGGCGATGCCGCTCGTGGGATATGCCTTGAGGTGACGAGAGCGAACCTCCTGTGCGATGACGTCGAGACCGACGCCGCCGAGTTTGGAGGACGTGCCCGTGAAGTACGCGTCGACGACATCGTGCGACAGCCCGATGGCCTCGAAGATCTGCGCACCTGTGTATGACGCGACGGTCGAGACACCGATCTTGCTCATGACCTTCAGGACCCCCTTGCCGAGGCCATAACGCACATTGCGCAGCGCCTGCGAAGGAACGACACCGCTGACGAAGACCTTCTCGCGGGCGAGATCCTCGGCGGACTCGAGCACGAGATACGGGTTGACCGCGGTCGCGCCGTAACCGATCAGCAGCGCAACGTGGTGGACCTCTCGGACGTCACCGGCCTCGATGATGAGCCCGGCCTGGGTGCGCAGCTTCTCGCGCACCATGTGGTGGTGCACGGCGCCGGTCAGCAACAGCGACGGGATAGGAGCCAGATCGGCGTTGGAGTGACGATCCGACAACACGATGATGCGCGCGCCACCAGCGATCGCCGCTGATACCTCGGCGCAGATCGCGTCGAGCTTGGCGCGCAGCGCCTCGCCTCCCCCATCGACCTCATAGAGACCGCGGACGACGTGGACCGAGAAGCCCGGCATGTCGTCGTCCTTGTTCATGTGCCGGATCTTGGCGAGCTCGTCGTTGTCGAGCACGGGACATGGCAGCTGAAGCATCCGGCACGAAGCAGCACCCGGCGCGAGCAGGTTGTGCTCCGGGCCGATCGTGCCGGCCAGCGAGGTCACGACCTCTTCGCGGATCGCGTCGAGCGGCGGGTTGGTGACCTGCGCGAACAACTGCGTGAAGTAGTCGAACAGCTGGCGGGGACGATCGGAGATCGCGGCGATGGGCGTGTCGGTGCCCATCGAGCCAATCGCCTCGGCACCCGCGCGGGCCATCGGCGCGATCAGGATGCGCAGCTCTTCCTCGGTGTAGCCGAAGACCTGCTGACGCCGCGTGACCGACGAGTGGGTGTGCACGATGTGCTCGAGGTCTGGAAGGTCTTCAAAGCGCACCAGGCCGGAGTAGAGCCACTCCTCGTACGGGTGTTCCGCGGCGAGGCCATTCTTAATCTCGTGGTCTTCGACGATGCGGTGCTCATCGAGGTCGAGGAGGAACATCTTGCCCGGCTCGACGCGACCCTTGCGAACGATCGTCGTCTGGTCGATGTCGAGTACGCCGGCCTCCGAGGCCAGCACGACGAGACCGTCGTCGGTGACCCAGAAGCGTCCCGGGCGCAGTCCGTTGCGATCAAGGACCGCGCCGATCTGGTTGCCGTCGGTGAAGCACACCGCGGCGGGTCCGTCCCACGGCTCCATGACGGAGGAGTGGAATTCGTAGAACGCCCGGCGTGCGGGGTCCATCTCTTCGTTGTTCTCCCACGCCTCGGGGATCATC
>JBBSSC010000191.1:0-4880 GCA_038242465.1 Propionibacteriales bacterium
CGGCGCCTGGCCGACCTGGTCGATGAAGGCGATGAAGCTCGTGGGGAAGGATCCCCAGCGGCCCTGACCATCTGGCTTCTGCTCCGCGTGGCCGTTCTGCACACCGAAGAAGGACGGTGTCGTGGTCAGGCCAACGGGCTTGGACACGTCGACCTGGCCCAGATCGGCCAGTTCCACCTTCGTGGGCCCGATCGGTCCGCTGGCTCCGCCAGAGCCGTTTCCGTCGCGGGACACGCCGAAGCCGCTCAGCGTGGCTTCGAGCCGTCCGACGCCGTTCTCGACGATCAGCGCCGGATCTGTCACGGAGAAGCCCGTCATGCCCGAGTAGCGGGCTACGCCGAAGCTGCCGAGCCACGTGATGTGGGCCGTGCGGGAAGCAGCATCGACGGTACCTGTTCCGCCGTCGATTACGACCTGGTGATCGGTACCGTTGCCGAATCCATCCCAGGCGGCCGGGATGTACGCGGCGCCGGAGGCGCGCTCGATGCGGACAGAACCCTCGGACTGCTTCCACAGGCTGGACAGCATTCGGTCGCCCTTGGTGTCTGCCAGCAGACCGGCGGTGAGGAAGTTCTTGCCGTCGTGCGGCTTGCGATGCAGCAACGCGTTGAGGCTCCAGCGGAACTGCGCATTGGTGATGGCCGTGGCGCCGTCCGGTTGGGGAGCGGTCGGCGTGACGGTCGGCTCAGTGACCTCGGGCTCGGGAGCGGGCACCGAGTCGTCGGCGTGGGCCACGAGCGGCGTGCCCACGGCCAGGACGAGGAACAGCCCCGCCGCGATGATGCGGCGCAGATCAGCTCGCATGGCTGACCCCCGATGTCGAGCGCAGGCGGCGAGTGCGGACGATCGCGAAGGCGATAGAGAGGAGCAGCAGGATCGCCGCGGCGCCGGCAGCGACCCACGGCAACCAGTCGGGCGTGCCTTCATCGGTCGTCTCGGCCACGGTGACGGCAGTCTTAGATGCAGCGATCGGGAAGTTCCGCTCGACCTCGGTGCCCGAGCTCGGAGCGCTGAGGCGCAGGGTGTGGGTGCCTGCCTCGGTCGTGGCGGGGACCTGAATCACGGCGGCGACCTCGCCGGCCGTGCCGACGGTGATGGGGCCGGCCGCTGCGACGCCGTCGTCGAGGATCGCGAGCACCTGCTCGCCCGGTGTGAAGCCGACCGCGGTGAATGCCAGCACACGTCCTTGCACGGCGGTGCGTTGATCGACCGTGATCGCAGCCTTGACCTTCTTGGCGGGCTTCGCAGCCGGCTCGTCTGTGGTCGGCTCGCCAGTCTCGCCATCAGGGGCTGTGGCGGTGCCGCCTCCGGCGGACGGCGCGACATCACCAGAGACGAGCTTGGTGAACTTCACGGGGGTGAATGACTCGTTGTTGGCATTCTTTACGCCGTGGGCGCCGAAGGTGATGACGCCGCACTGCACCTTGAGGCAGTCGACGGTCGTCACCTTGTTGTTGCGGTCGTAGGTCTGGAACGTGGGGCCTGGGATCGTCAACTTCGTCGAGAAGCTGCCGTCCTTCAGCGTTCCGCCGTTGGCGCTGGAGGCCGTGTCGCTGCCCGGGAACGCGACGTACCGCAGGAAGCCCTTGTTGCCCTTGGCCTCGCTGTCGGGGACGTAGCGGTATTCGGCGCCGGTCACGCCGCCCTGGCTGGGGCGCCATGTGCCCGACACCGTGCCGAAGGCGACGTAGATGCCGCCGTGGGCGTTCTTGATCGACTGGAAGCCCGATCCCGAGACCGTGACGGTGGTCGAGTACGTCGAGTCGGCCTCGGCCTTGCCTTGGTCGTTGCGCACCGACACTCCACCGCGAGCCTCGGCCGCGGTAGGCAGAAGAAGTAGAGCAGCGATGAGGGTCGAGGTGATCGTGGCGCCTACAGCGCGGGTGCGCATGGGGCCTCCTGGTTGGTAGGAGCGTCGATGGGAACGATGTGTGGCAGGACGATCAGGCGTCCGTGGTGCGAGATGACGTCGACGGGATGTCCGTAGACCTCGGCGACCAGCTCGGGCGTCAGCACTTCGGCGGGCGTTCCGTCGGCGCGCAGCTTGCCATCGGCCAGGACGCAGATGCGGTCGGCATGGGCCGCCGCGACGGTCAGGTCGTGCAGGACCGCGACGACGGCGTGCCCGTGGGCGGCGAGTCGGCGAGCCTGTGACAGGACCTGCTCCGAGTGCCGGATGTCGAGTGCCGCGGTGGGCTCGTCGAGCAGCACGAGAGATGTCTGCTGAGCCAGCACGCGGGCGAACGAGGCACGAGCCTTCTCGCCACCTGAGAGCGTCGGGAAGGAGCGCGTGGCCAGGCCGTCGACATCGGTCTGCTGCATTGAGTCGGCCACGATGATGTCGTCGAGGTCTTCTTCGGGTCGACGGGCCCACGGCGAGCGTCCCATTCGCACGACGTCGACGACGCTGAAACCGAAGGCGAGCCGCTGCTCCTGCGGAAGGACCGCCCGGTGGCGAGCCAGCTCGGCCGCACGCCAGCGGTGCAGCTCGACGCCGTCGAGGACTGCTGTGCCGTGCGAGGGAGTGATGTCACCAGCCATGACGCTGAGCAGCGTCGTCTTGCCCGCGCCATTGGGCCCGACCAGCGCGACGAGCTCGCCGGGGGAGACCTGGAGCGAGACGTCGTCGAGTATCAGTCGGCCACCGAGCGAGGCCGAGACGTTCGTCAGGGTCAACGTGCGCTGGTTACTGGGGCTCGGGGTGGTCATGCCCAGCCTCCCGCGGTCTTGCGGGTGCGGCGCAGCAGCCAGAAGAAGAACGGCCCACCGACCAGCGAGGTCAGCATGCCGATCGGTAGATCGGCGTACTCGACCGCGGTGCGCGCGATGAGATCGGCACCCAGCAACAGGAGCGCGCCGGCCAACGCACTGGCGGGTACCAGGACGCGGTGACCAGGGCCGACGATCATCCGGATCAGGTGCGGGACGACCAGGCCGACGAAAGCAATGATTCCAGCGAAGGACACTGCAGCGGCGGTCAGCAGCGCGACCAGGACGATCGCGGCGAGCCGCAGGCGTTCGACATCCACGCCGACGTGGCGGGCTGCGCGATCGCCCAGGGCCAGGACGTCGAGCTTGCGGGCCATCAGCATCGCGCCGACCAGGCCCACCACGACGAGAGGCGCAACGATGCCGACGGACTGCCAGCGCGTCCCATTGAGGCTGCCGAGCTGCCAGAAGATGATCTGTTCGCGGGCGGCCGTGTCGCCCAGGAAGATCATCATCGCGAGGCCCGCGCTGCAGACTGCGTTGACTGCAATACCGGTCAGTACAAGTGTCACGACCTCGGTGCGTCCGTCAGAACGCGACAGGAAGTACACCGCCAAGGTCGTGATGAGGCCGCCTGCGAAGGCGAACAGGGCCACGGTCCAGCTGCCGGCGAACTGGATCTGGAAGACGATGACGACCGCGGCGGCGAACGCTGCGCCGGTGGAGACGCCGACGACGCTCGGCTCGGCCAGCGGATTGCCGAAGATGCCCTGCATCAGCGCACCGGCGGCGGCGAGTGCGGCGCCGACCAGCAGAGCCATCGCGATCCGCGGGAACCGGACCTTCCACAGCGTGTTGTCGCCCTGTGGGTGGGTCGGCATCGTGCCGACGTCGAATCCGAGTCGGTGCATGATCGATCCCCAGACCTCATTGGCCGGAACGGAGAGCTGCCCGCGGCCCGCGGCGTAGACCGTGAGGACTGCGATCACGATCGCGAGGATGACGAAGACCGTGGTGACGCGTCCCGAGCGACGGGGCGGCAGCGGGCCCGTCGGCGCAGACGTCGTTCGTGCATTGGGGAGAGTTGCCGTCACGACAGTGACTCTGGGGCGTAGATCGCGACGGCCAGCGAGTTAAGGATGTCGGACGTGCGCGGGCCGAAGCTGAGGATGGCGTTATCACTCATGTCGACGATGCGCCGGTTCTGGCCGGCGGGCGTCTCGGCAATCGCGGGGAGACGCTCAAGCAGTCCGTCGACGCCGCCGACCGAGCTGAGCCCATCGGACATCATCAGGATGAGATCGGGCTGTGCCGCGATGATCCCTTCGTCATTGACGGGCTTCATGCCCTTCCAGCCAATCTCGTCGCTGACGTCATAGGCGCCGAGCGCTTCGATGAGCCCGTCGGCGCCGGATCCTTCGCCGAACATGTAGTACACGCCGGCCTGGCCACGGACGTACAAGAAGACCGTGCGCAGCTTGTCCTGCACCGAGGACGGGGCAACGGCCTTGATCGCGGCGGCGGTCTGGGCGGCGCCGGACTCGATGCGCTCGCCGAGGGCCTTGCCCTGCGGGCCGACGCCGAGTGCGTCGGCGATCTCCTGTGTCAGCGAGCCGATGTTGTCGAGGCTGCGAGTGGAGTCAACTACGACGACCGGGATACCCGCGTCGCGCATCTGCAGGATGACGTCCCACGGGCCCAGCGAAGTGTCGGTGAGGATGACCGTCGGGTTGAGCTCGAGGATCGCCTCGGCATTCAGATCATGTCCGGTTCCGGTGACGAGGGGGAGATCCTTGGCTTCCTTGAACTGGGTCGAGACATCGCGACCGATGACGCTGTCGCCAAGCCCGAGCTCGAACACGGTCTGCGAGATCGTCCCGTAGATGTCGAGCGCCAGGATGCGGCTCGTGTCTGTGACCGTGACCTTGGTGCCCTGGTTGTCGGTGACTGTCGCAGGAAGCTCGGGCGTTGGATTGGCCTCGGCCGGGGCGATAGCGGTATCGGGCATCGGGGCGTGCGCCTCGCCGATATGCGCCTTTGGATCGTGGAGGATCTTGGCGGAGGCCAGATCGATCGCCTTCGCACCCTTGTCGCCGTCGCCGTTGGCACTGGGATTGGCACCGCATGCCGCGACCAAGGCGATCGTGAGGGTCAGTGCAGCGAAGCTGGAA
>JBBSSC010000192.1:0-4815 GCA_038242465.1 Propionibacteriales bacterium
ACGATCAGTGTCTCGGTCGTCAGCAGCATCGCGGTGATCGACGCGGCGTTGGCGAGCGCGGAACGCGTCACCTTGACCGGGTCAAGGACGCCCTGGGCGACGAGGTCGCCGTAGGTGTCGGTGGCCGCGTTGTAACCCTGGCCGCTTTCGCGGACCTTGTTGACGACAACTTCACCGGAAACGCCGCCGTTGCGGGCGATCCACTCCAGAGGCGCATCGGCACCGATGCGGACGATCCGAACACCGACAGCCTCGTCGCCGGTCAGGCCGAGGTTGCCCTCGAGCACCGAGACAGCGTGGACGAGAGCCGAGCCGCCACCAGCGACGATGCCCTCTTCGATCGCAGCGCGGGTTGCCGAGACGGCGTCCTCGATGCGGTGCTTCTTCTCCTTGAGCTCGACCTCGGTGGCCGCGCCGACCTGGATGACGCAGACGCCGCCGGCGAGCTTCGCGAGACGCTCCTGCAGCTTCTCACGATCCCAGTCGGAGTCGGTGTTCTCGATCTCGGCCTTGATCTGGCTCACGCGACCATCGACGTCGGCCTTCTCGCCGCCGCCCTCGATGATCGTGGTGGCGTCCTTCGTGATGACGATGCGACGAGCCGTACCGAGGGCCTCGAGGCCGATCGTGTCGAGCTTGAGGCCGACATCGGGCGTCACAACCTCGGCGCCGGTCAGGATCGCGATGTCCTGCAGCATCGCCTTGCGACGATCACCGAAGGCCGGGGCCTTGACAGCGGCCGACGTGAAGGTGCCCTTGATCTTGTTGACGACCAGGGTTGAGAGCGCTTCGCCGTCGACGTCCTCGGCGATGATGAACAGCGGCTTGCCGGCCTGGACGACCTTCTCCAGGATGGGCAGCAGATCGCTGACCGAGGAGATCTTGCCCTGGTTGACGAGGATGTAAGGATCGTCCAGGACAACCTCCATGCGCTCAGTGTCGGTAACCATGTAAGGCGACAGATAACCCTTGTCGAACTGCATGCCCTCGGTGAACTCGAGTTCGGTGCCCATCGTGTTGGACTCTTCGACGGTGATGACGCCGTCCTTGCCGACCTTGTCGAATGCCTCGGCGATGAGCTCGCCGATGTGGGCATCACGCGAGGAGACCGTGGCGACATCGGTCATGTCCTTGACGTCGTCGACGTCGCGGGCGACCGAGTGGAGCTGCTCGACGACGGCCTTGACGGCCGCCTCGATGCCACGCTTCAGGCCGACCGGGTTGGCGCCGGCCGCGACGGCGCGCAGGCCCTCGTGGACCATGGCCTGGGCCAGGACAGTCGCGGTCGTCGTGCCGTCACCGGCGACGTCGTTGGTCTTGGTGGCGACTTCCTTGGCCAGCTGGGCGCCGAGGTTCTCGAACGGGTCGTCGAGCTCGATCTCACGGGCGACGGTCACACCGTCGTTGGTGATCGTGGGGGCGCCCCACTTCTTGTCGAGGACGACGTAGCGGCCCTTGGGACCGAGCGTCACCTTGACGGTGTTGGCGAGCTTGTCGACGCCACGCTCGAGTGAGCGGCGCGCGTTCTCGTCAAATTCGAGGATCTTGGGCATATTCAGCCTCTTTCAAAAATTTGGGTGCAACTAGGGACGTGCGTTGTCCGGAAACGTGTGTTGTCCAGAACGTGAGAGACCCCGGCGCCCCACGAGGGGCGCCGGGGCGTCAGATCACGAAACGACAGCGAGAACGTCGCGCGCGGAGAGGATGAGGTACTCCTCGCCCGCGTACTTGACCTCGGTGCCGCCGTACTTGCTGAAGATGACCTTGTCACCCTCGGCGACGTCCAGAGGAACGCGGTTGCCATTGTCATCGACGCGGCCGGGGCCGACTGAGATGACGATGCCTTCCTGCGGCTTCTCCTTGGCGGTGTCCGGAATGACCAGACCGGACGCAGTGGTCTGCTCGGCTTCGACGACCTGGATGACCAGGCGGTCTTCGAGCGGCTTGATGGTGACCGACACTTGTCGACCTCCCCTTTCAACGGTGAACGTTGGGACGTTGGTGAGAACGCCGTCGCGGGGGTCGTACTCACCGGTGGTTGGCACTCTCATGTTGCGAGTGCCAATACGAAACTTAGCACTCTCGCCCTGAGACTGCTACCGCCTCACCACTGGTGCGGGCTCAGCGAGCTCAGCGGGCTCGGCGGACACAGCGGTTTCCACCAGGAGCCGCTGGGCGATACGCTCGATGGCCGCATCGACTGCGGGAGCGTCGGCCTCGCTGACATCTTCCAGGCGTTCGATGATCCAACGGCGAAAATGCTCGCCCAGGGTGTGCATAGTCTCAGTCCCCAACGCGGTGACACCAAGCTGATCCAAGGATCCGTCCAGATAGCCGCGGTCCAGCAGCTCCTGGAATGCGGGTTGGAGCAGGATTGAGGGCACCCGGCGTGCATGGGCGATCGGGCGAAGAGCCGCGGGTTGGTTCGCACGTACCCGCCCGTACACCTGGGCCAGTGCCCAGACCCGTCCCTCGTCGATCGCAAGATCGGCATCTTCCAGCATCTCGAGCACCGCGTTGCGGTCGTCGGCGTAGACCAGCCGGGCGATGCGGGACGCCAAGCGATCCTCGTTGCTGCGTGCCTCCGGCATGCCGAAGCCTTCTCCGAGGTCCGAGGCGTCTTTCTTCATCGTGCCGCGCAGCTCGATCTGCGGGATCATCAGCGCCAGGCCCAGCCCGAGGATCGCGACCGGCGCGGCCCACAGGAACACCAAGCCGATCGACTCGGAGTAGGCGTGGATAACTGGCTGGATGACGTCAGCCGGGAGCTTGTGCAGCACCGACGGTGGCGAGACGTTCGCTGGTGTGACCGCGCCGCCCGTCGAAGCGATCGCCTCAGGCAGCCGAGCCGATAGGAAGTTGGAGTACAACGAACCGAACACGGCCGCACCGAAGGCGCCTCCCAACGTGCGGAAGAAGGTCACGCCCGAGGTCGCAACACCAAGGTCGCGATATGCCACAGTGTTCTGCACGATGATCGTCAGCACCTGCATCGACAAGCCGATTCCAAGTCCGAGAACAAACATCGACAATGACGTGCGGAGAACCGAGCTGGTCTCGTCAAGCCGGCTGAGCAGCCACAAGCCGATCGCGATGATCGGGGCGCCCGCCACCGGAAGATCTTGTAACGGCCCGTCCGACTGACGATGTTGCCCGAGGTGATCGCGGTCAGCATCAGGCCCGCCACCATCGGCAACATTCTGACGCCCGAGGCCGTGGCCGAGACTCCATCGACGTACTGCAGGAACGTCGGCAGGAAGGTGATCGAACCCATCATCGCGAAGCCCACCACGAACGCCAGCGCACAGCAGCTCCAGAACACCCGCTGCTTGAACAGGCGCATTGGCAAGATCGGCTCGGTGGCCCGCCGCTCGACAAGCACGAAGATCACGAGCCCGCCAATCCCGCCTGTGAACAGGCCGATGATGGTCGGCGATCCCCATGCGTACGTCGTGCCACCCCAGCTCGTAGCGAGGACCAGGCAGGATGCGCCGATCGTGACGAAGAGCATGCCGAGGTAGTCGATCTGCTGCTGGCCCTTGGCCCGCACCCCCGGGAGAGTCCGACCTGCGACCGCGATCACGACAAGCGCCAGTGGGACGTTGATGTAGAACGCCCAGCGCCAGCTGAGGTTGTCGGTGAAGAATCCGCCCAGCAACGGGCCGATAACCGTCGTGATGCCGAAGATCGCGCCCAGGGAGCCCTGATAGCGACCCCGGTCGCGCAACGGGATGATGTCGGCGATCAATGCCGTCGCGGTGACGGTCAGACCGCCTGCGCCCAGCCCCTGGATCGCCCGCGAACCGATCAACCAGCCCATGTCCTGGGCGGCACCGCACAGCGCTGAGCCGATGATGAACGTCGCCACGGAGATCTGGAAGACCAGCTTGCGCCCGAACTGGTCGCCGAACTTGCCGACCACAGCCGTGACGACAGTCTGGGCGAGCAGATACGAGGTCACGACCCAGGAGACGTGATTGCCGCCGCCAAGATCGCCGACGATCGTGGGCAACGCGGTCGAGACGATCGTGGAGTCGAGCGCCGCGAGCAGCATCCCGAGCGCAATCGTGATGAAGGCAATCTGGCGCGCCCTGCCGTGCAGGATGTTCGCCTCCGGCGCCGCTTCTTCCACGTGGACTGTGGTCACGTTTCGACAGTGGCACACACCGGCTCCCACGTCACGCGTTCAGCCCGCGCGACCAGACGGCAGACTTCGTCTTATGGACCCGAAGATCTTCGTGCAGCTCATGACACCTGCCGGGCAGACCCTGCTGGCGGAGATCGCCGAACGCGCCGGGGTCGAGAGCGATCTGGCGCTCGGCACACGGCTACGCAAAAGCCACTCCCCCGAGCTCGTGGCTGCCGCCGTGACGCAGAACCATCTGCGCGGCAAGGCAGCCAAAAAGTTCGGCGAGGATGCCGCACGGATGTACTTCACGCACGATGCGCTGGAGCAGTCGACGCGGATGCCCGTCGCGGTCCATCGCGCTACTCGGCTCGCCTCCACGGGCGCCGAGTCGGTCATCGATCTGGGCTGCGGGATCGGCGGCGACCTCATCGCCCTGGCTCGCGCGGGGCTCGCGGTGCGCGGCGTCGAGATGGATCCCGTCAGGGCGGCCATCGCAGCGGCAAATCTGAGGGCACTTGGCCTGGACGGCGAGATCATCTGCGGCGACGCCCAGCACGTCCCCATCGGCCACGACGAGATCGCTTTCGTCGACCCCGCCCGCCGCGACGCTCGCGGCCGCACGTTCTCGACCGCAGATCTACAGCCGCCGTGGGACTGGGTACGCCAGCTGCTGGCCGGCCATGCCG
>JBBSSC010000193.1:0-4789 GCA_038242465.1 Propionibacteriales bacterium
GGGTCGTTGTCATGGTGCCGAGACTAGGCGCAGCCGAACTCACCCGGCATCGGTCCTAAGTCGCCGGGATCACGACGAAGGTCTACTAGTCGCGCCGAGGCTTCGGCCGTCTTAAGGTTCAGGCATGGTCTCCACACCTCTGGTCGTTGTCATGGGAATCTCCGGAGTCGGCAAGTCGGTGGTGGGCCACGAGCTGGCCGACCGCTTCGAGCTCGACTACGCGGACGGTGACGACTTCCACTCCGAGAGCAATATCGCCAAGATGTCCGAGGGCACGCCACTGACCGATGACGATCGCTGGCCGTGGCTCGACGAGATCGGCGTCTGGCTCGCGGAGCACGATGGGTGCGGAGGTGTCATCAGCTGCTCGGCGCTCAAGCGCGCCTACCGTGATGTGCTGACCGAAGCAGCTCCTCGCACGGTGTTCCTGCACCTGACGGGCGATCACGAGCTGATCAAGTCGCGGATGGACCATCGCGAGCACTTCATGCCGTCGTCCCTCCTGAAGTCGCAGGAGGACACGCTTGAGCCATTGCAGGACGATGAGCGCGGCTGGGCCTTCGACATCACCCCGACGCCCCCCGAGATCGTCGAGGAGTTCCTCTCCCGTTCCGAGCGCTCCGAAGGAGACGACGCATGATCGCGCCCCTCGTGAATGCCGCGCCCGAGCCGGTCGAGGCCGTCGCCGGCAGCGGACAGCTCATCACCGCCGCATTGATTGGCATCGCGGTACTGGTCATCGCGATCACGTTCTTCAAGCTGCACCCGTTTCTGGCGCTTATCCTCGGCTCGCTCACGGTCGGCGCGATCGCGGGACGCGAGATGCTCGATGTCGTCGACAGCTTCAGCACGGGGGTCGGAGACACCGTATCGGGCGTCGGCGTCCTGATCGCTCTCGGCGCGATGTTCGGCAAGTTGCTGGCCGACTCAGGGGGAGCGGACCAGATTGTCGACACGATTGTCGGCAGGTCGAGCCCCCGGATGCTGCCGTGGTCGATGGCCGCGATCGGAGCGATCATTGGTCTGCCGATGTTCTTTGAGATCGGCCTGGTGCTACTGATGCCAGTCATCTTCCTGGTCGCCAAGCGCGCCGAGCGGTCGATCATCTCTCTCGGTATACCGGCTCTCGCGGGCCTGTCCGCGATGCACGGCTTCGTGCCACCGCACCCCGGGCCGCTCGCCGCGATCGATCAGCTCGAGGCCAATCTCGGGTTGACTCTCGGCCTCGGCATCCTTGTGGCTATCCCGACCATCGTCGTCGCCGGACCGCTCTTCGCGCGTTTTGCCGACAGGTGGGTCCCGGTCCCGGCCGGAGATCTGTTCGACGCCTCGACCGAGAAGCGGGAGCGCCGTCCGAGCTTCGGCATCACGCTTGCGACCGTACTGCTGCCTGTCGCCCTGATGATGGGCAAGGCTTTCGGTGACATCGCTCTTGACGGGGGAACAATGACGCGGCGCGTCCTCGACTTCATTGGGGAGCCCTTTGTGGCACTGCTGATCGCGGTCATCGTCGCGATCTTCACCTTCGGGGTAGCGACTGGGATGACGAAGGACGACGTGTCCGACGTCCTCAGCAGCTCGCTGCCCCCGATCGCCGGCATCATCTTGATCGTCGGTGCGGGTGGTGGCTTCAAGCAGACGCTCGTCGACACCGGTATCGCGGAGGTCGTGGGCGACTTCGTGGAGAACAGCGGCATCTCGGTGCTGGTCGTCGCCTGGCTTGTGGCGGTCGTGATCCGCGTGTCCACGGGTTCCGCCACGGTCGCGACCGTGACCGCAGCAGGCATCATGAGCGAGATCGTCAAGGATCTGCCGAGTGCCGAGATATCGCTGGTCGTGCTCGCGGTCGGCGCCGGCTCGGTGTTCTTCTCGCACGTCAACGACGCGGGCTTCTGGCTCGTCAAGGAGTACTTCGGACTCTCCGTGGGCCAGACCATCAAGAGCTGGTCGATCATGGAAACGATCTTGTCGGTAAGCGGACTCGTGGTCGTCCTGGCACTCAACCTGGTGGTCTGAAATCGGTCGCACTGACCTTGCCGTGTGCGACGATGTTCGGGGCGTAGACCTTTCGCCGTGACTTCTGACCCCGAGGAATCCCGTCGTGAGAGTTTTCCGCAGGGTCATCCTGCCCGTCGTATGGGTCGTGATCTTCGCGACGATCGCCGTCAGCTTGGCCGCGATGGCGTTTGACAGCCCACCTGAGCCTGCCGGCAGTGGAGTCGTTCCGACGGGCAAGATTCCGGCCAGCAACACGATCGTCGAACGCGGGACGATCCAGAACAGGCTCGAGCTGCAGGGCACGATCGTCGTCGATCCCGCGGTGCCTGCCAAAGCGAGCCACGATGGTGTGGTCGACCACTTCTTCGTGCCCGTTGGAGCCAAGGTCACCGAGGGCGACAACCTCTTCCAGATCAAGTACGAGGAGGTACCGGCCGGCGACGACGGCGGCCAGACAGCGAAGAAGAAGTCCGCGCCCACACCGAAGATCCACTATGTCAACGTCGTCGCACCCCGAGACGGCAAGGTCGCCAGCTTCGCCAAGGAGCTGGACGACGCAGTCGTCAAGGGTGACGCGGTCGCCTCGATCCAGCAGCTGTCGTTCCGCGCGACCGGCTCGATCTCGCCAATCGACCAGTACCGGCTGCTCGACCTGCCCGAGTCCGCCACCGTGACGATCAGCGGTGGACCCGCACCGTTCGAGTGCGACGACCTGGCGGTCGGAGGATCGGCGCCCGCGTCGACGTCAACAGAAGGTATCGATCCGGCCGAGGAGCCGCAGTTTCAGGGCCAGGGCGGCGGCGGGGCGGGCGAAGGCGGCGTTGCCGTCAGCTGTCGTGTTCCTGACAAGGTGCGAGTCTTCGACGGTCTGTCGATGGGCATGGTGATCGATGCCGGTACCGCCGAGGACGTTCTCGTCGTGCCTGTGACAGCCGTCCGCGGGATGGTCGACACCGGCACCGTCTGGATCATCGACGGCGGAGAGCCGCTCGAGCGGGAGGTGAGGCTCGGCGTCAGCGATGGCAGCCTAGTTCAGGTCAAGAAGGGGCTGAAAGCGGGCGAGAACATCCTCGAGTTCGTCCCCGGTGGTGACTCGGCCGCTACGGAGTCGATGGGGTGACCGAACTGCTACGACTGTCCGAGGTGACCCGGACCGTCCACCTGACCGACGAGAGTGAGCTCCACATCCTGACGGGCGTCGACCTGACGATCTCGGCGGGTGACCACGTGGGGATCATCGGCCGTTCGGGCAGCGGCAAGTCGACCCTACTCAACCTCCTCGGACTCCTCGACCGGCCCACGACGGGGACCATCGAGTGGAATAGCGAGGACATCCGCGGGCTCTCGGCGCGCAAGGCAGCGAGGACACGCGGGCGCGATATCGGGTTCGTGTTTCAGCAGTTCAACCTGCTGCCTGGCCGGACGGCGCTGGAGAATGTCGCCGCGCCACTGATGTATGCGCCCGGATCGTCGTTTTGGCGTCGGCGCGAGATCGCGGCGACGATGCTCGAACGCGTCGGTCTAGCCGGCCGAGTCGACTCGATGCCCGAGAAGCTGTCGGGCGGCGAGCAGCAGCGGGTCGCGATCGCCAGGGCGCTGGTCCGCGGGCCGAAGGTCGTCCTGGCCGACGAGCCCACGGGTGCGCTGGACGTCCAGACCGGCGGAGAAGTCATGGCGATGCTCGACGCCGTCACCCATGAGACGGGCGCGGCACTCATCACCATCACGCACGATGTCGCAGTCGCTCAGATGGCCCGTCAGCGTTTCAGGCTCGACGGCGGCAGGCTGCACCATCTCGCCGAGGTGTCTGCATGACCGGCTTCGCCGCCGCCGTGGTCGAAGCCTGGCAGGAGCTTCGTATCCACAAGCTGCGAGTGCTGCTGTCGCTGATAGGCGTCGGTGTCGCGGTCTGCTCGCTGACCGCCGCGGTGGCAGTTGGCACGATCGCTCAGCAGGGGCTCGCGGAGCAGTACGAGAAGGAGAGTGGACGCCCGGCGATGTTCTCGGTGTATCCCTACAGCCAGACGGGCGAATCGCTACCTACCGCGACGATCCGGGCCGCCTTCGCGAAGACGATGGACGAATTCGGTATCGGCTACTACTCGATGGTCGGCGAATCGGGCATGCGGTTGACATTGGGGGGCAAGCAGCGCGACGTCAGCATCCGGATCGTCGAACCGCCGTACGCGGACATGTTTCGCAAGGTGCTGGTCCAGGGCCGTTGGTTGGCCCAGCAAGACGCCGACAACTATAGCCCCGCGATCGTCGTCGACGCGCGATTGCTCAAGGCGCGCGGTCTCGGAGCGGACTCGCTGCCAGCGAGCGTCACGTTGACCCGCGATCGGCCCGTCACCGCGACGATCATCGGGCAGCTGCCCAAGGACACGTACTCGGGCGGACCGACCATCTATATGCTGCCCGAGACCTACGAGCGTTGGTTCGGGGCGACGCAGCCGCTGTCTGACGCGAGCTATCAAATGTGGGTGCCGCCCAAGGGATCGAAGGTGTTGGCCGCGGCCGTGCAGGATCGACTTCGATCCCGGATCCCGGCCGCTCAGATCGATCTCAGCCGCCAAGACTATGCCGCGTACGGCGGCGATCAGTTCCGCGAGTTCAAGTACGTCGTGGGAGGTATCGGCCTGCTGATCCTCGGTCTCGGCGCGTTGAGCCTGCTCAACATCGCTCTCGTTACGATCAAACAGCGCATCCGTGAGATCGGCATCCGGCGAAGCTTTGGTGCGACGTCGGGCCGGATCTTTTTCTCGGTCATGATGGAGAGCATCGTGGCGAC
>JBBSSC010000194.1:0-4749 GCA_038242465.1 Propionibacteriales bacterium
CGTGATCGGCGCGATCCGACGTATGGTGGCGCCCACGCCCGACGGTCTCGGTATGAGTCACCGCAACATCACCCTCAGCACGGTCGGCCTGGTGCCGCGTATCAAGCAGCTGACGGAGGAGGGCATCCCAGTCACGCTCGCGGTGTCGCTACATGCCCCCGACGACGAGCTGCGCGACACCCTCGTGCCGATCAACACCCGGTTCAAGGTCGACGAGGTCGTCGATGCTGCGTGGGAGTACGCCAAGAAGACCGGACGCCGGGTCTCGATCGAGTACGCCATGATGCGCGACATCAACGACCAGGCCTGGCGGGCAGATCTGCTGGCCGACGTTCTGAATGCGCGCGGCGACTGGGGCTGGGTACACGTCAACCTGATCCCACTCAACCCCACACCCGGATCGAAATGGACGGCATCGCGGAAGGAAGATGAGCGCGAGTTCGTCCGCCGGCTCGAGGTCAAGGGCATCTCGACGACCGTCCGCGACACCCGCGGCAGCGATATCGACGGTGCATGTGGCCAGCTAGCAGCAGCAGAGTAGGCGCGAGCGACACACGGCCCCCGTTCGTCGAACAGCGCTCCAATGAACGGGAGGGCTTTGACGACCGTCGGCAGATCGTTCGGGCCGATCGTGCTTGGTCGATGCGGTCGCTCGTGGCTCAGCACCCTAGGATTGACGGGACCGTAGGCTGACCGACCGGCACTGAGATCCTGAGGAGAGCCATGATCGCCACGACTCGTGACGCGGATGTCGTCATCATCGAGCTGCAGCGCGAGGATAGTCGCAATGCGCTGAATCTCGAGCTGTGCAACGCGATCCGTGCGGCCGCCGACGAGGCCGTCGGGGCGGGAGCCCGCGTGCTTGTCATCACGGGCAAGGGCTCAGCCTTCTGCTCGGGCGCCGATCTCAGCGGCGTGTATGGTCCGGACTTCCTCGAGGCGCTCTACGGGATGTTGCACCATCTCACGAAGCTGCCGGTGCCGATCATCGCGGCGGTCAACGGAGCCGCTATCGGTGCCGGCACGCAGCTCGCCATGGCGTGCGATCTGCGCGTGGCCGACGATCGCGCGCGCTTCGCGGTGCCGGTCGCCCGCAACGGTATGGCCGTCGATGCGTGGACGATTCGCACCCTTGCAGCGCTCGCAGGCACCGGGCCGGCGCGGCGGATGATGCTGACCGCCGCGACGCTCGACCGCAAAGAAGCCATCGACTGCGGTCTCGCAGACGTCCATGGCTCGCTCAAGTACGCGGTCGCGTGGGCGCACGAGATCGCAGCGCTGGCACCGCTGTCGATCGCGCACAGCAAACTGGTGCTGAACAGCTCGCCCGACGACGACGAGACGATCCTGAAGAGCTTCGCTGCCGTCTGGGCCAGCGATGACGTCAAAGAGGCCGCTCAGGCGCGTTCCGAGCGACGTACCCCCATCTTCCAGGGGCGTTGATGACGAGCCTGGTCTTCCGCACCCTCGATCAGCAGGTCATCGCCGGACTCGCCGACCATCCAGCGATCAGCGACGAGCGCGGCACAGTGTCGTACGCCAAGCTGCTACACGACTCGGCCTGCATCGGCGCGGGTCTGCAGCACATGGGCATTGAGGAGGGGACGTCGATCGTCCTCGACGACCTGCGTGGGCGAGACCTTGTCATCGCGGTACTGGCCTGCGCCCGACTCGGCGCGCTGCCTTCGGCGACGGGCGACTTCCGGCTCGCGGGCACACCACCTGTGCTCCACGCTCCTGACACTGAGGTCGTTTGGGATCTCCTCGAGCGTGCTGGACGCACCGAGCCGCTCAGTGCACCCGAGCTGGATCCGTCCGGCTACGAGGCGTTTCTCCGGCTGACGTTCGGCGGCATCTTCAGCACTCTGGACGCCGGCGGCACAGTCAACTTATCCCTCTAAGTAACCATCGGCCGAGTGAGCGCCAGCGAACCAAGGCAGGCGTGCTGGCGAAGCCAGTCAGCCGCGAGGAACGAGCGGCTGGAGCGGTCGGCGCGAGGAACGAGCGGCTACCGCACGCCCCATGCATAGGTCTGCTTCTGGAGCCGCAGATACACGAACGTCTCTGTCGTGACGACTCGTTCCAGAGTGCTGATCTGGGCCGAGACGATGTCGAGCAACTCGTCATCGCTCTCGGCGACGAGCTCGGCCAGGATATCGAAGCGTCCGGTCGTGATCACGATGTAGTCGAGCTGGTCCATCTCCGAGAGCTCGGCGGCGACCTCTCTGACGTTGCCGCTGACCTTGATGCCGATCATTGCCTGTCGTGCGAAGCCCATCTGCAGCGGATCAGTGACAGCCACGACCTGCATGACGCCACCGTCGATGAGCTTCTGCACGCGGTGGCGGACCGCGGCTTCGGAGAGTCCGACTTCCTTGGCGATCGCGGAGTACGACAGCCGACCATCGCCCTGGAGCAGTTCGATGATGCGCTTGGCCGTCTCGTCCAGGACGTAGCCACGTTCGGTGGGCGCTTTGCGGTCGGTCATGCGCACATTCTGCAGCATCGCATGCCGCTGAGCGGCGCAGTCAAGGCCTCATGTGACGATTCCAGCAACGAAACACACTCGTAACGCTGGAATCCCTTGTGTAAGCGCCCCAATATTGCGACTATTCGTACAGAAAGCGAGAGACGAGGGTCACATATGGCAGGTGTCGACCGACGGACGATGCTCAAGGGCGTCGGAGGCTTGGCAGCGCTCGGAGCCAGTGCCTTCGCCCTGACGAGATTCGATACCCCGGACCGCAAGCAGGACCCGGCGACGTGTCGGGCCGAGGATGTCTCCGCGACGAGCAAGCGACTGGTGTTCTCTAACTGGCCCGAGTACATCGACGAGGATGACGGCGACTACGTCTCGACCCTTAGCCAGTTCCAGAAGGACACCGGAATCCAGGTCCGGTACACCCCCGACATCAACGACAACAACGAGTTTTTCGCGAAGGTCTCCAATCAGCTCGGCTCGTGCAGCTCGTCCAAGCGCGACCTGTTCGCGCTCACCGACTGGATGGCCGCACGGATGATCCAGGTTGGCTGGATCCAGAAACTCGACCCGGCCAGGGTGCCAAATCTGCATGCCAACCTCATCGACTCGTTGAAGTCCCCTGATTGGGACAAGGGGCGCGACTTCTCCGCGCCGTGGCAGAGCGGTCTGACCGGCATCGCCTACAACAAGAGCAAGGTCGGCGAGGTCAAGTCTTTCTCAGAGCTGTTGACGCGCGACGACCTCAAGGGCCGAATCTCCTTGCTTTCCGAGATGCGCGACACGATGGGCTTCCTGTTGCTGGTCTCGGGAGCCGACCCGGACAACTTCACGAATGCGGAGTGGGAGGACGCGATCGACCTGGTCCGCAAGGCTCGGGGCGACGGTCAGGTCCGCTCGTTCACGGGCAATGAGTACGTCCAAGATCTCGCCTCGGGAAATATCGTCGCGTGCGAGGCCTGGTCGGGCGATATCGCGAACTCCGGCGACGAGAACCTGGTCTGGATCCCGCCCGAAGAAGGGATCATGATCTGGGCCGACAACATGCTCGTGCCCAATCTGGCCACTCATCAGGCCAATGCCGAGGAGCTGATCAACTACTACTACGAGCCTGAGGTCGCGGCCAAACTCGCGGCGTACAACAGCTATATCTGCCCTGTTAAGGGCGCGCAGCAAGCCATGGAGAAGGTCGATCCCGACCAGGTCGAGAACGATCTGATCTTCCCCAGCGAGGAGACGCTCGCCAGGACCCGCCGTTTCATGGCCCTCGACGAGGCTCAGATTCGTACTTACGAAGGGGATTTTGCCGATGTCACAGGTTCCTGATGGGCCGACGCCGTCCCGTGATCTGCGCTTGTCGCAGCTCACCAAGGAGTACGCGACGTTCACCGCCGTGAAGTCGCTTGATCTGGTCGTGCCGCAAGGCCAGTTCTTTGCCCTGCTGGGCCCCTCGGGTTGCGGCAAGACCACGACGCTGCGGATGGTCGCGGGTCTCGAGACGCCGACGTCCGGCACCATCCATCTGGGCTCGACCGAGGTGACGTACGAGAAGCCCTATCGGCGGCCCGTCAATACGGTCTTCCAGAACTATGCGCTCTTCCCGCACCTCGACATTGCCGAGAATGTTGCGTTCGGGCTCAAACGTCGTGGAATCAAGGACGTCAAGCAGCAGGTCGCCGACATGCTCGAGCTCGTCGAGCTGAGCTCGCAGACGCACAAGATGCCTGCTCAGCTGTCCGGCGGGCAGCAGCAGCGAGTCGCCCTGGCTCGTGCGTTGATCAACAAGCCAGAGGTGCTGTTGCTCGACGAGCCACTCGGCGCGCTTGATCTGAAATTGCGACGCGGGATGCAGCTCGAGCTCAAGCGAATCCAAACCGAGGTCGGGCTGACCTTCGTCCACGTCACGCACGATCAGGAGGAGGCCATGACGATGGCCGACACGATCGCAGTCATGAATCAGGGCGTTATCGAGCAGATGGGCGCTCCCAGCGAGCTCTACGAGAATCCACGCACGACGTTCGTCGCGAACTTCCTGGGTCAGTCGAACCTCTTGGCCGGCGAGATCGAGGGTCGGGACGGCGATCATGTGCGGGTTCGTGTGCAAGGCGCCGTGGCATCCGTGGCCGCCGATCGCGCGCATTCCGATTCGGGTCAGGGCTGGCTCGGCATCCGTCCGGAGAAGGTGCTGATCGCCGAGGCCGGAAGCCCGCTGGACGCACCCGGCGATGTCATCAAAGGTGGCTACGTCACCGATATGAGCTTCGTGGGAG
>JBBSSC010000195.1:0-4738 GCA_038242465.1 Propionibacteriales bacterium
GCTACGGGCGGGTGGTGCTATACGAATCCGGCAAGCCTTCGGCCAGCCGTTGAATCTCGACGGGCGCGGGCTTTCCATCACCGAGAAGACCGAACCCGTCGACGTGCACAATGAGACGTACCCAGCCGACGAGGTGACGGGGGACCCTCAGTTCGTAGCCAAGCTCGGCAACGACTACCGCAAGGTACGAGCAGCGCTGCTCGAGGTGGCTGGATGCGAGGACAAGTACGTCACTGCGCCGCTTGGGCAGTGCCTTTACGACGAAATCTCATCAACCTTCATGACGTACGTCATCCCGCCCCATGTGGCTGCTGCGTTCTGGCGAATCTTGGCAGACGACCCGAGCTTGCGGTCGCTTGGAACAGTGAAGGATCGTGCTGGCCGTCCAGGCATAGGCATCTCGCTCATCACCGAGGATCATCCAGAGTTCCGGGACATACTGATTATCAGCTCCGAGACCGGACAACTGCTCGGTTCGGAGGAGATCCTGATCAAGAACGTTCCAGGCATCACTTTCACGCCACCGGCCATCTTGTCGTTCACCGCGATTCTCGAATCGCGGTTCACGAGAGCGCGTGGGCCTTCGGACTGAGCTGAGCGAACCTCAGGAGCAGAGCGAGTCGGTGGCCTTGCGGCTCGTGGCCTTGACCGGCTCGGGCTTGACCGGAGCCGTGCCGGCCTCGACGCGGTCGGCGCCGAGGATCAGCCAGACCCCGCTGATCTTCTGCTCGATGATCTCGGCGTTGAAGCCGAAGTCGGCGTTGAGTGACTCAGCCGTCGCGCGGGCCTCATCGGTTCCGTCGACGAAGATGCGAGTCTTGTCTGCGGGGTTCTGAGCGTCCTCGAGTCCGGTGACGGCGTAACCGAGCTTGGTCATCGAGGCCTGCGCCGAGGTGGCCAGACCGGATGTCCGCGCCGCGTTGAGCACCTTGACTGCTGCGCCTCGTTTGTCGACGGTCTCGGTGGTGCCATCGGTCTCGTCTGCGGGCGCTTCGGCATCCGCCTCGCCTTCGACCGGCATCTCCTGATCCTTGGCGACGGCATTGAAGATCGTGTCGGCATCCTCGGTCTTGACGACGCGGTTGACGTCGGTCGGGGCGGCGCCGTTGGGCATCGTGACGAAGGTGATGTTCTTGTCGTTGACCGCGCGAGCGCGCTTCGCCAGTCCTGTGAGCTCCGGGATCGAAGAGATGCCCTCGTCGACGGTCATCGCCTTGGTCAGTGCGTTGACAAACTTGAAGAGGCGATCGGGTCGGGTCAGGACGCTGGTGCTGCGGGCCTGCTCGATGATCGAAGACATGACGACCTGCTGATGACCGAGGCGGCCGATGTCGCTGCCGTCGCCGACGGCCTTGCGTGTACGCGCGAGAGCGAGGGCGTTCTTGCCGTCGATCTTCTGCTTGCCTGCGGGGAGGTTGAGCTTGGCATCCTTGTCGACCATGGGCTGGTCGAGGCATACCTCGACGCCACCCAGGGCGTTGACCATCGAGGCGAAGCCCTCGAAGTCGAGCTGGACGAAATGATCGATGTGGACATCGCTGAGCGTCTCGACGGCTCGAACCGAGCAGGCCGGTCCAGCGGTCAGGGCGGAGTTGATCATGCCCGTGCCACCCGCGAACGAACCGCTGCCGGTGTCCTTGCAAGCGGGCAGCTCGAGCAGGGTGTCGCGGGGAATCTGGACCGCGTCGATGCGGGCGTTGTCGCGCGCGAAGTGCACCAGCATCAGGGCGTCGCTGCGCTGCGACTTATCGCTGCCGTACTCCTTGGTCTTGAGATTGCGGGAGTCCGATCCGATGAACAGGATGTTGAGTGCGCCCTTGGGTGTGTCGTCCGCGACGAGCGACTCGCCCAGCGGTCGATCGTCGATATTGCCTTGGAGCTTCCAGACGGCCGCGCCGGCTGCGACGCCGAGCACCAGCGTGAAGACGCCGATGCCGATGAGGACCCGTTGCGTGATGCGGCGCCGGCGCGAATGCTCGCGCTTGCGCTTGGGGGGTCCTACGGGGCTCGTCACAGATCATCTCCTCGTGGTGGCAGAACTACCAGAATACGAGGACAACCTGAGGGCACGATGTGAACCCGTCTCGGTGTCTCCAGATTCGCGGGAACCTGCACGGTTTCGGATACATGATTCGGTGCAGGATCCCGCAAATCGGGGGCGGTCTGGTGGGCCCTGTGGGACTCGAACCCACAACCCGCGGATTAAAAGTCCGCTGCTCTGCCAATTGAGCTAAAGGCCCGGGGCATAGGGAGAACCCTCTCGGGATGACGCCACGCCTACGAGCGAGTATCGCAGAGGGCGGAGACCAGCACTGTCAGCGCCTCGCAAGACTGTCACTGAAACTTCATTCTCCGTGCGGATGCCGGCCGGGGGCGGCCGATAATCTGCTGTGATGAACGAGCTGCTCAACGACCGGCATGAATTGGTTGTGATCGTCGGCGAAGGCGGCATGGGAGCCGTCCATAAGGCGACGATCACGCTTTCAGTCGCGGCTTCCCCGGTTGCCCAGTCGGCAGCGCCGACCCGATCCACGAGCAGCAGCTCGAAGGCCAGCCCCGGATCGAGGGCCAGGTGCAAGTAGTGACCGCCGGGCCGCCGCCTGAGCTGTCGCGACGATTGGGCCTGGCGGATGCTGTCGTGATCGGCCTCGGCTCGATGATGGGCGCTGGAATCTTCGTGGTCTTCGGCCCTGCTGCGGAGGCGGCCGGCACCGGGATGATCGTCGCCCTGCTCATCGCGGCCGTGATCGCCTACCTCAACGCGATCGCATCGGCGCAGCTTGCGGCGCAATATCCCACATCCGGTGGAACGTATGTCTTCGGCCGCGAACGGCTCGGGCCGTGGTGGGGATTCGCCGCGGGCTGGGCCTTTGTGATCGGCAAGACCGCATCCTGCGCCGCGATGGCCATGACGTTCGGTGAGTACGCCGTCCCCGGACCTGACTGGGTCCAGCGTCTCGCTGCCGTCGGCGCGGTCGTTGCCCTCACCTCGCTGAACTACCGGGGTGTCACCCGAACCGTCGGCCTCACCAGAATCATCGTCGCTCTCACCCTGCTTGCACTGATCGTGATCCTCGTTGGAATCGCCGCGGGCTCAGGCGGAAGTACCGCCAACCTCGGCGGTTGGGACGGGCTCCACAACGGTGGCTTCTACGGGACGCTGCAGGCCGCCGGGCTGATGTTTTTCGCCTTCGCCGGGTACGCGCGGATCGCCACGATGGGCGAGGAGGTCGTCGATCCGCAACGGAACATCCCGCGAGCAATTCTCGTCGCGCTGGGTCTGATCGTTGTCATCTACCTCACGGTCGGGCTCGCGGTGCTCTACGCGGCAGGGCCGGACCGGATCGCTGGCACCGCAGCGCCACTGACCGAGGCATTGGACGCGGTCGATCTGGAGTCGCTCACGGGAGTCGCCCGAGTGGGCGCTTCGGTAGCGGCGTTAGGCGCGTTGCTGGCCCTGATCGCCGGCATCGGACGAACCGCGCTGGCGATGGGTCGCCATCGCGATCTCCCCGGCTGGTTCGCGTCGGTCCACACCACCTACCGGGTGCCGCATCACGCCGAGATGGCCCTCGCCGTCATCGTCTGTGCCCTGGTGCTGACCGTCGACCTGCGTGGAATGATCGGCTTCTCGTCATTCGGCGTGCTGCTCTACTACGCGATCGCCAACGCGAGCGCGTTCACGCAAGACCCGGCTTATCGGCGTTGGCCCCGCTGGCTCAACCTGCTCGGTGTTGCCGGCTGCCTCGTCGTTGCCGCCACCTTGCCGCCGGCGTCGATCCTTGCCGGCGCCGCAGCCCTGGTGATCGGCCTGATCGGTCGATATGTGGTGATATCTCGCCGACGAGTCTCGTAACGGGGCCACCGCCGAGAAGCGATCAGTGCGTCAAGCGGCGAAGCACGCCGGACGACACCTCGGATGCGCGCTCCTGCTCACCGGCGAATGCGCTGACAGCAACCAGCGCACCGGTGAGTGCAGGGACAGCCCACTGGAGCAGCGCCAGTTTCTTCTGCGCTGCGGCAACATCGGGCGGCGTTGATGCTGCGGGAGACGTGCCGTCGGCAACGGGGACGTCCTTGTGGGAGTCGACGACCTTGCCTAGCGCCCGGCTGTACGCCGTGACTCCCAGTGCGGCGACCGTCAAGGCCGTCTTTCCGGCGACCATGGCTGGAACGCCGTGCTGCTTGCGGATGCGCTGAGAGTTTCCGCCGATCTGGCCCAGGCTTCCGACGATGTGCATGCCGATAGCGGCCGCATTGACTGGCGTCCAGCGATCCCAGCCCTCGTTGGCGACGGAACCGCGATCGGCGGCATGTCCGGCCTGTGATGCTGCGGGATTGAGCGCCACCGCATTCGCCAGAGTGCCACCGAACCACGCTGCCAGACCGAGGTCGTGAAGTGAGCGGGAGATGGTGTTTCGGGTCATAGCGAATCGCCTCCGTTGGGGGAATCATGCGTTGGAGTCACGGTGCGTACCCCGTGGTCGGTCCGGGCAAACTCGTGATCCGTCCTAATGGCGGTGTTCTAGATCGGGATGAACCAGAGCAGCGCATGTCCTGGGTCGCCGTCGCCGTCGTAGACCCTCCGATGGACAACCCATCGGGCGCAGAGTAGGACTTGGCGTATGAAGTTCACACGGATTCTGGGTGGGGTAGGGGTCGCCGTCGGCGCCGTGGCGGCACGTGACTTGATGCAGAGGAATCATGCGCTGATGCGCAACTTCCCGGTGATCGCGCA
>JBBSSC010000196.1:0-4718 GCA_038242465.1 Propionibacteriales bacterium
CACCGCTTCGGACGGCTCCACCTCGGACAGCGCATCCGCGACCAGATCGGACAGCGGTGCCTTGCTGAACCAGGGAGCGGCAACGATTTCGACGCCCTCGTTGACGACGTGGATGCCAGGAGCGTCGAGCACGTGGACATGCGACGGGCACCCGTCGACGAACTCCGCGGATCGATAGATCGACGCCGCGTCGAGGGGATCGTGATTACCCGGCAGCAGATAGACCGGCACCGAGACTTCGCGCAAGGCGTCGAACGCGCGGGCCACGACGGCCCGATCGAGCTGATTGGACTCGAAGACATCGCCACAGACCAGGATGAACTCCGCATCGTGCGCCGAAGCGATCTCACCGATGCGGCGGATCGCGTCGATACGCGCCTGAGCGAACCGGGGACGAGCCTCCGCACCGAGATAGTGCGCGGTCATGCCCAGCTGCCAGTCGGCCGTCGCCACGAAACGCATATGACAGACCGTATCCGGCACGTCCGACGTTTGGCTCAGCACACGGCCTCGGATGCTGCCAGACTCAGCCCATGAGTCACATCGTCCTGCTGCTCGCCCACCCACGGCCCGACAGCTATTGCCATGCGCTGGCCGAACGGATTGGTCAACGTCTGTGCGATCTGGGGCACGATGTCCGCTCGCACGATCTCTACGCGGAGCGCTTCGACCCGCTGCTGACTTCATACGAGTCGCACACCACTGGAGCGACGGTCGAGTCGGCGCTGGCTCGTGAAGAGGACCCCCTCATCGCGCTGCACCGCGAAGAACTGCGTCAGGCGCATGGGCTCGCGGTCGTCCATCCGAACTGGTGGGGCATGCCGCCGGCGATCCTGACCGGATGGATCAACCGGATAGTGGTGCCAGGCGTCGCCTACCGACTGGCCGAGGCCACGGGGCATCCCGAGCCGCTGGCGCCGATCCAGAAGCTGTTCGTGGTCAACACCTCCGACACGACGGACGAGCGTGAGGAAACTCTCTATGGCGATCCGCTGGCCGACATCTGGGGACGGTGTATCGCGCCGTATCTCGGCAGCCCGCGGGTAACTCGAAAAGTGCTGCGTCCCGTGTCGAGTGCGACGCCTGACCGCCGTGCAGAGTGGCTGGACGAGGTCGATGCGATGACCACGGAGGCATTCGGACCCACACCCTAGGCTGGAGAACATGTCTTCGCGCCGCGGCCTCTTCGCCGATATCTCCTGGTTTCAGGTGGCCGCCAGCGTCCTCGCGGCCGTCACCTCCGCCTGGATCGCGTCGAGCCTAGGCGTGGCCGGGACGCTGATCGGAGCGGCGTTGGGCAGCTTCGTCGTCACGATCAGCACCGCGTTCTACGGTCGAACTCTCCACAAGGGCAAGACGCTCATCGTCCAGACCACCAGCGGCACCTTGGTCGAGCGGGAGGTGCAGGACGGCGAGATCTCCGAGGCCTTCGACGAGGTGAGCGAAGTCGACGACTCCCCCGTCGCGCGGGCCGAGATTATCGAGACCCCCTCCCGTCGGCTGCGCTGGAAAACCATCACCGCGACCACCGTCATCGTCCTAGGCATTGCGATCGCGGCGATGGGCGCCTACGAGCTGATCTCCGACCGTGCCTTCGGCGTCGACCCCAACAATCCACGAATCGGCAATCCGCTCGGCGGGTCGAGCGACTCGAAGGATAAGCCCGAGCCGACGCCGTCCACGCCGGAGCCGTCCCCGAGCAGCTCACCGAGGGCGACCGCCCCGGCACCTACGTCACCCACCAGGATCCCGGCACCCGTGCCGTCGACAACACCGCCGGCGCTGGTGCCCGAGCCGACGCCGACCGAGACCGTCCCGACCCCGCTGACGCCCCCTACTGCTCCGGCGGAATGATCGCGACCACCCCGGCGTTGAAGCCCGCGAAACGTCCCGAGAGGAGCGCACCATGACCATCCCATTCACTCCCCAGATCTCCGCCGCGATAATCGACACGATGGACGTGTTCGACGCATTCCGCACCGGCGAGCAGCTGCTCGCCGATCGGTTCCCGCGGGACGCTGCCCGCGTCCTGCGCCGGGTCGTCGAGGCTGAGCCGTCCAACTCCGCAGCCTGGGAGCTCATGGGTCGTGCCCACTTCGCCGCCGCGCACCTCGCGCCGGCCGAGGACGCGTTCCGCCGTCTCGTCGAGCTCGAGCCAACCAGTGCGTGGGCGCAGACCGCGCTCGGCCTGTCGCTCGACCGGCAGAGCCGCCACCGCGAGGGTGCGGTGCACCATCGTCTCGCCGCAGCATTGGGCGCATCCTCACATGATGCGACGCGCGTCGATCTCGTCGATCACCAGACGGGCTGACCCCTGCAGACCACATGGGCGGCAGCGGCAACAGCGGCCGTGCTGATCGTCGTGCCGTCCCTGTGGTCGCTGACCCGGCACCTCGTGACGCTCGTGCACGAGGCGGGCCACGCGGGAGTCGCGGTGGTGACCGGACGCCGGCTCAACGGCATCAGACTGCACACCGACACCTCGGGGCTGACCGTCTCCAGCGGCAAGCCCCGAGGTGCCGGCATGATCGCCACCGCAGCAGCGGGCTATCTCGCTCCGGCGGCACTCGGCCTGATCTCGATCGTCCTGGTCGAGCATGGACTCACCGCGTGGGCCCTTTACGCGGGAGTTGCGACGCTCGGGCTGATGCTGGCGTTCATCCGCAACTGGTTCGGGCTGCTCGTCGTTGTCCTAACTGGTGCTGCCGTGGCGTTGCTGATCTGGCGAGCCCCTGAGGAGACGCAGACGTTCGCGGCGCTGACGTTCGCATGGTTCCTGCTGATTGCGGCCCCCCGCACGACCGTGGACCTGTGGTCCCACCGCCGACGCGTCCGTACCCGCACGACGGATGCGGACGTTCTCGCCCGGCTGACCAACCTTCCGGCACCGATCTGGAACTCGCTGTTCATCCTCCTGACCAGCGGCGCGCTGGGCACAGCCGTCTGGCTGGTTGGATAGAGCCGTGTTCACCCTTGGCAAAGAGCTCTCCGGAGCGCTCGGACGTACTGGAACCATCTCGACACCTCACGGGGAGATCCGAACGCCGGCCTTCATCCCCGTTGGAACCCGGGCGACGGTCAAGGCCGTCTTGCCGGAGGCGATCGCCGAGCTGGGTGCCCAGGCGGTGCTCGCCAACGCGTACCACCTGTACCTGCAGCCCGGTGCCGACATCATCGACGAAGCCGGTGGTCTCGGCACGTTCATGAACTGGCCGGGCCCGACGTTCACCGATTCCGGCGGATTCCAGGTGCTGTCGCTCGGCGCCGGCTTCAAGAAGACGCTGTCGATGAATGCCAAGCGCGTCGAGGCCGATGACGTCATCGCGGAGGGCAAGGACCGCCTCGCGACGGTCGACGACGACGGCGTGACGTTCAAGTCGCACCTCGACGGCTCGAAGCACCGCTTCACTCCTGAGGTGTCGATGCAGATCCAGCATCAGCTCGGGGCCGACATCATGTTCGCATTCGACGAACTGACGACGCTGATGAACACCAAGGATTACCAAGTGCGCTCGCTGGCTCGCACCCAGGCGTGGGCCGAGCGGTGTGTCATCGAGCACCAGCGGCTCAACGCCGAACGTGCCCACAAGCCCCGGCAGGCGCTGTTCGGTGTCGTGCAGGGCGCGCAGTACGAAGATCTGCGTCGCCAGGCCGCCCAGGGACTCGTGGGTCTCGACTTCGACGGATACGGCCTGGGTGGGGCGATCGAGAAGGAGAATCTCGGCACCATCGCACGGTGGGTCAACGAGGAGCTTCCGGTCGACAAGCCGCGGCACCTGCTGGGCATCAGCGAGCCCGACGACCTGTTCACGGCGGTCGAGAACGGCTGCGACACATTCGACTGCGTCAGCCCCTCGCGGGTCGCGCGCTCATCGCGGGTCTACGGGATGACGGGGCGCTACAACCTCAACGTGGCGGCATCGCGTCGCGACTTCGGCCCCATCGATCCCGAGTGCGACTGCTACACCTGCGCGCACTACTCCAAGGCGTACTTGCATCACTTGTTCAAGACCAAGGAGTACATCGCCGCTACGTTGTGCACGATTCACAACGAGCGCTTCACGGTCCGTCTCGTCGACGATATGCGCGGCCATATCGAGGCCGGCACCTTCACAGACTTCCGCGACGAGTTCCTCGCCCGCTTCTACGGCTGACGGTGGGGTCGGTTTCCCATGAGGCCAAGGGTTTTGTTCACTGGCCAAGCGTCACAACGCTTGGTCCGCGGCAAAGACGCGGGGCCTCATGGGAATCCGACAATGCCGGTGGAGCGGGTCAGGCCCAGTACGTGGCTTCGCGCTGCTTGAGCAGGCGGATGACGAGCATCGTGATGGGCATGACGAGCAACTCGACTGCGCACTTGAAGACGAAGCCGACGACGAAGTAGTTGAGAAACTGGCCGCCGGTCGTGATACCGATGGCTGAGGCCGCGATCGCGCAGAAGATGAACGTGTCGGCGGCCTCACCGATGCCCGTCGAGCCAGCCAGTCGGCGCCACAGCCCGGGCTCGGCCGAGCGTGACTTCATCTTGACCAGGACGTACGAGTTCAGAAACTGGCCCACGATGTACGCAATCATCGAAGCCGCGACGATCTGAAGGCCCGACCAGACGACACTCTCGAAGGCCGCCTGGTTCGCATAGAACGAGGCACTCGGCAGCTCAATCACGACGAGGAACGTCAAGAACGCCATGATCGCGGTGCCGAAGCCCACCAGGATGG
>JBBSSC010000197.1:0-4656 GCA_038242465.1 Propionibacteriales bacterium
CCCTCGTGGATGAGGCCGAGGAGGATGTGCTCCGTGCCGATGTAGTTGTGGCTGAGCATGCGTGCCTCTTCTTGGGCAAGCACGACCACACGACGAGCGCGGTCAGTAAATCTCTCGAACATGGCGTCCCCTCTGAATGGACTATTAGTTCAGTTTAGGCCCGTACGGAAATCCGCACGAACCACGTCCATATGTGTCACTCAACCGTCACCAACGACGAGACGTTCCCTCGTTCGCCGTGGGCGTAAAACGTGTCGGTTTCCCATGAGGCGTTGCGTCTTTGTCACACACCAAGTGTTGTAGCGCGTGGTAAGCGCTAAACCGGCGAGGCCTCATGGGAAACCGACGTCCGCGCGGCTATTCCGCGCGCGACGTCGGGAACAAGATCGCGTCGCGGATGCCGATGCCCTGCAGCAGCATCACGAGGCGGTCGACGCCGAAGCCCATGCCGCCGGCTGGTGGCATGCCGAACTCGAGCGCGCGCAGGAAGTCCTCGTCGCTGTCCATGGCCTCGGGGTCTCCGGCTGCGGCCAGTCGCGACTGCTCCTGCAGCCGCTCGCGCTGGATGACCGGATCGTTGAGCTCGGAGTAGGCGGGCGCCAGCTCGACACCGTTGATGATGAGGTCCCATGCCTCGACCAGACCCGGCTTGGTGCGGTGCTTCTTGGCCAGTGGCCGCACCGACTCCGGGTAGTCGCGCACGAAGGTCGGCTGGATCAGCGTGTGCTCGACGAGCTTCTCGTACAGCTCCAACACGATCTCGCCGGCGTCCCAGCCAGGCTGGAGGGAGACCTCGTGCTTGGCCGCGAGGGCCAGCAGATCGTCGACTGATGTGTCGATGTCGACGGTGCGTCCGACGGCCTCGCTGACGAGCCCGTGCACCGTCGCGTGACGCCAGTCGGCCTGGAGATCGATCGTCGAGCCGTCGCGTCCGGTCACGACGGTCTTGTCGACCGCGCGGGCCGCGTCGAGCACGAGCTCGCGCGTCAAGACAGCCATCGTGTCGTACGAACCATAGGCCTCGTAGGCCTCGAGCATCAGGAACTCGACGTTGTGCGTGTTATCGACGCCCTCGTTGCGGAATGTCTTGGCCATCTCGTAGACCTTGTCGATGCCGCCGACCAGTGCACGCTTGAGGTGCAGCTCGAGCGCGATGCGCAGCAGGGCCGGCTCGTCGAAGGCGTTGACGTGGGTGCGGAACGGACGGGCCGCCGCGCCGCCGTTGGTGTGCTGCAGGACGGGCGTCTCAACCTCGAGGTAGCCGAGACGGTCGAGCGTCGAGCGCAGCGACTGCATGATCTTGGCCTTGACGCGGACGTTGTCACGCGCCTCAGGACGCACGATGAGGTCGACGTACCGCATGCGGCTGCGGGCCTCGTCAGACAGTGGATTGTGCTCGTTGGGCAGCGGACGGAGCGTCTTGGCCGCGAGCTGCCACGACGTCGCCATAACCGAGAGCTCGCCGCGCTTGCTCGTGATGATCTCGCCCGTGACCTGGAGGTGATCGCCGATGTCGACGGTCGACTTGAACGCCGCGAGGCGGTCCTCCCCGACGCCCGCGAGCGAGACCATGGCCTGCAGCTCGATGCCGCCCTCCCGCAGCACGACAAACACGAGCTTGCCGGTCCCGCGGACGAAGATGACGCGCCCGGTGATCGAGACGATGTCGGCGGTCAGCGTGTCGGGGCCGAGCGCCGCGGGGTCGTACTTGTCGACGATCTGCGCGATCGAGTGCGTCCGCTGGACCACCGTGGGATAGGGCTCCTCGCCGCGGTCGATGATCTGCTGGCGCTTGTCGAGGCGTACCCGCATCTGCTCGGGAAGATCGTCCTCTGGGGCCGGGGTCTGGGTCGCGTCGCTCACAAGAACAAGCCTAGTGCCGGACGCCCGACCGGAGAATCAGGCCTGGTTCTTCTCGTGGACGAGACACAGACCGGTCAGCGTCAGGAGCTGATCGCGAGTCGTGATCGTCGCGCAGTTCTCCACGACCGACTCGGGAAACGATCCTGTCGCGATGACCGTGACGTGATCGGGATCGACGCCGAGCGAGTCGATGATGCGCGTCACAATGCCGTCGACGAGCCCCGCGAAGCCGAAGACGAGACCCGACTGGATCGCCTCGACGGTGTTCTTGCCGATGACGTCGCGCGGGGTCGCGAGCTCGACGGTCCGCAGCTGGGCGCCGCGGCGTGCGAGCGCTTCGAGCGACAGCTCGACGCCTGGCGCGATCGCCCCGCCGATATAGCGGTTGTCCGAATCGACGACATCGAAAATCGTCGCAGTTCCGTTGAGGTCGACGACGATCGCGGGACCGCCGTACAGCTCGGTCGCAGCCAGCGCGTTGACGATGCGGTCTGCACCCACCTCGCGCGGGTTGTCGGTGTGGATCGGGATGCCGGTCTTGATTCCCGGGCCGACGATCGCGAACGACAGCTCGGTGTAGTAGCGATCACGCATCGCGCGTAGCTCGACCAGGATCGCCGGCACGGTGCAGCATAGGCTGACCGCGTCGATCTCTTCGATGCCCGACTGCGTTGCGAGGCCTGTGATCAGCAGCTGCCACTCATCCGCTGTGCGACGTTCGTCCGATGCGACCTGCCAGTGGTCGAGCAGCTCAGCCTCGCTCCTTGCGCCCGTCGAAAGGCCGAAGACCCCGATCGACGTGTGGCTATTGCTGACGTCCAGGCACAGCAGGATCATCGTGCGGACTTATCTGTGCGAGACGAGCGGATTGTCGATCACGTCGCCGCGCGTCAGACCCGTTCCGGGCAGCGCCTCGGCCGGATCGTGGCCCGTGCCGATGATCGAATTGTTCGCGTCGACGAACACGACATTGGGCTGGAAGGCGCGGGCCTCAGCGTCCTCGAACTGCCCGTACGCGATCAGGATGACGAGATCGCCGGGATGCACGAGGCGAGCCGCCGCGCCGTTGATGCCGATGACGCCCGTGCCCCTCTCGCCGGCGATCGTGTACGTCTCGAGCCGGGCGCCGTTATCGATGTCGACGATATGGACGAGCTCGCCGGGGAGCAGATTGGCGGCATCGAGCAGATCCTCATCGACCGTCACGGAGCCGACGTAATGCAGATCGGCCTGCGTGACCGTCGCGCGGTGGATCTTGGACTTCATCATGGTGCGGATCATCGTCACTTCTTTCCGATGCTGAGGCCTTCGAGGGCGAGTTTTCCGAGGGTGAGGCCTATGTTGTCGAGGAGTCGAGGCTTACCGACCCGGGCCGCAACGAGCAGCCGGGCGTCCTCACCAGTCACGGCTGGGCCCAGCTCAGGATCGGTCAGGACGAGATAGTCGAGGTCGACGACGGCCGGGTCGATCACGGCATGCGCAGCGGCCAGCACAGCATCGGCGCCGCCGGACGAGGCAGCCGCTCCCGCGCGCAACGCGGCCGAGAGCACGGCCGCGGTCTGCCGCTCGACGTCGTCGAGATAGCGGTTGCGAGAGCTCATCGCCAGACCATCGGCCTCGCGGACCGTCGGGCAGCCGATGACCTCGACGCCGAGCGCCAGCTCGCGCGCCATCTGTTTGATGAGGGTCAGCTGCTGGTAGTCCTTCTCACCGAACACCGCGACATCCGGGCGGACGAGGCCGAACAGCTTCGAGACGACGGTCAGGACGCCTCGGAAATGCGTGGGACGCCTCGCGCCTTCAAGGATCGAGCCCAGCGGTCCGGGATCGACCGTCACGGTGTCGACTAGCCCGGACGGGTACATCGTCGCGACGGCCGGCGCGAACACGACGTCGACACCCGCCTCGGCGCAACGCTCGAGATCGGTGTCAAATGTGCGCGGATAGTCCTCGAAATCCTCACCGGGGGCGAACTGCGTCGGATTGACGAAGATCGACGCCACGAGAGTCTCCCCCAGCGGTCGGGCGTGCTTCAGCAGCTGGACGTGACCGTCGTGCAGCGCACCCATCGTGGGCACGAAGGCCACCGATGAGCTGCCGCGTGCGGTCTGGAGCTCGGCGCGGGTCCGCGCGATGATCGGGGTTGTCATGCTCAGATTCCGGCGGCTATGTGGGCCATGGTGTCCCAGTCGGCCTCGTCGAGCACCTGACGGATGGTGCTGGCGGCCGCGGGAGCGAGGCGGTGGTCGGCCTCGGCGCGACCGGCCGTCGCACGGGCGAGCTCGAGGTAGGCATCGACCGTGGCATCGTCGACATCAGCTGCGGCGAGGGCGTCGACGTGGGCGCGGATCGTGGTGACGTCGCCGCGGACGACGGGACCGGTCAGGGCCGCATCGCCGTAGGCCAGAACGTTGTCGAGCGCGGCGGTCAGCAGCGGCCGCAGGACCGCGGCGGGATCCGTGGCTCCCGCGATGCGCAGCAGGTCCATCGACTGGGCGACGAGTGTGACGAGGTGATTCGCGCCGTGCGCCAAGGACGCGTGGTAGAGCGCGCGGTCGGTCTCGGCGACCCACATCGGGACGCCGCCGACAGCACTCACGAGCTCTTCGGCGAGCGGACGCTCGGCGGGGGCTGCGGTCAGGCCGAAGACAGGCCCGCTCTCGAAGTCGACCGTCGTGCCACTGAAGGTCATGGCGGGGTGGAAGGCGATGGGGCGTGCGCCGAGACGGGTCAGCGCGGCGAGTGCGTCGAGGCCGTGGCGGCCGCTCGTGTGCAGGACATACTGCCCGGGAC